>NZ_DBLYGC010000005.1:0-133258 GCF_056818865.1 Butyribacter sp. | reverse complement strand
TTATCAATTTTATCCCAATCAAATATTACTCCTTGTATGAATTGATCATTCACCTAATCACCTCCTTGTAAAAAACACTTTCTAATCCCCATCTTCTTGCCATTTAGATAAGAAGCATTCTTCACCTTCAGTTCGGTCAATTACGATTTATACATATTCTATCACACATTCATCTTTCCCACAATCACTTATTTTTCACCCATCCACTGAGGAAACTAATCTTCAGACACTATATCTTGTCATTCCCACTCTCTCATCATGCATCATCTGGTATAACACAGATTACTTTCCTCAATGCACTTTCAAAATCTCCCTATAAACAGATGCAATCCCTCACCAGAAACAACCATATCACAAGTAACCACTTACCACTGCTTCTATTCACCCCATCAAAAGATATATTCATTCGTACATTTTCCATCGTAGCTCTGTTTTCCTACAGCAATGTAAGCATTGCTGTTTACACCAGAACCACAGCTCTGTGCAACCTTGCATCAAAGATACAAGGTTCGCGGGTGCGCTCAGATGCTTACGAGCAAACTCGACGCATCTTCACTTTGCTTTCGCGCAAAAGATTGAAAGAGCAGCCAAATCAGCCACTCTTCCTTATGCTTTCTATATCTTTGAAGTTTTAATTTTCTCATTTGTGGTATGGTTCTCCGTAACGCTATTTCGGATTTTCATTCCTCAGTGGAATCAAGTACTTTTGCATCCAGTGAGGTTTGATTCCTCAATGGCATTTGTCGTAGTTTACTTTTGTAATACAGTAATCCTCAATGGAATCAAGAAAATTTTGTCCATTGAGGATTACATGTGTAAGTCAAGCTGTTACTTAGTCTTTTTTATAAAATCTTGAATAATAGTTAGAACAGTTTCAGAAAAATATATATTTCCTCCATGTTCGTCCCAATCCTTTATCTCATAATACTCCACGCTGTGATTTTTCTCTTCCAATTTTTCATATAAAGTTCTGCTATTTTCAACAGAAACAACGGGATCGTTTATACAATGAAACATCAATACAGGTGGCAATATTATATCCTCACTAATTAAAGATGTACATGATGCTTTATATGCAATTTCTTCATTTCCCTCAATACTATCAATTCCCAAAAGAACTGTTGATGGGCGAACAGACATCCAAGGTGGTAATGGCTCATTGGAACAAATCAAAATATCAGAGGATGCACTCTCTAAAATAACTCCTTTTACATTCGGCATTTCAATCATTCCACAAGCGTTATGTAACACTGCCATCATAGCCAAATGCCCCCCTGAAGAATGTCCCATAAGGTAAGCTTCTTTTATATCAAACGGAAGGTTAAATTTTGTTATTTTTTCTACAACGCACTCCATCGCATTTTTAATATCCTCTATCTGCGCTGGAAAAATTGCAATATCAGACTCACGAACCTCAATTGATACAATTGCAGCCCCCTTTTTCGCTAACTCTACGAGTTTTGGAATATCATTATACATTTCTTGTTTGTGCCATGCTGCACCAGTAATATAAAAAATAACTGGATATTTCTTTTCAAGTCCTTTTTTACTATATGGCATAATAACTTGCAAATGGCGTTTACAATTTCCATAATCAAAATATTCCCAATTTGGGGAATACAGCCATTCCAAATCATCAAATTTAACTGCTATTTCTTTCTTCATTATGTTCTCCTATATACTTTCACTATACTGCTATTTCAATTTTTAATTCACTGCATACTCTCTTTTACTATTTATTAACCCCAAATATTATAACCAAGTTTCCATTTCTCCTGAATCACCAAATCCAAATTTTTCATATAAATGTCGTCCTGCCGATGATGGCTTTAGTTTTATATTGTGTACCCCTTTATTTTGCAACCATTTAATCAGCTCCGCCATTATCTTTGAAGCATAACCACTTCTCCTCTTTTCCGGAACACAATATATATCAATTATATAGCCATACGTTGGAGTTTTGAAAAAACAAAACGGAACATCTTCTTTGATCACAGCACCTCCGCACGCAATAACAGTATCATTTTCATATATTAAATAATGACAACCTTTCCCATTCTGATATAATTCTTTATATTTCTCATATATCTTTTTTTCAGCATTATCCTGTAATAAAGATATTGAACCTACTTCCATAAACATTTCCATTTTCATTTTAACTACGACATCTAAATCTTTGATTTCAGCTTTTTTTATTTCCATAACAATACTCCATTTACAGTTTCTATTTGCATTACCATTATCATTCTACCATAAATACCATATTCTTACAACGCACCCCCTTTCATCTCTTGATTACATTTTCTCCATCATAATCGAATCACAAATGCCAATTCTGCCTCTTTTAAAGCAGAAAAAAGGATGCCTCTTTCGATGCACCCTCCTGTAAACATAAATATTCTGTTAGTTGTCTTTTGAACTTGATACTATAAAAATCAAATTCTATTCTTATGGTTGTATTCTCTATGTTATTTTAAAAGTTTCCTTCCAATATTTCTATTCCGTAATATAGTAAGCCAGTTCAAGAGCAATATCAAAATGTCCTGCATCATGCTGTGTATGCTTGACTTGATCTTTCTTCATCTGCTCATCCCATTTAGGTGCATCTAACAAATCACCACAAGTAAAAAAGAAGTAGGCATTAAGTTTTCTATAATCACATACAGCTTGAACAGCAGCACATTCCATTTCGACAGAAATGCAGCCATCGGCTTTACGTTTTTCAAAATTCGCTCTCGTTTCTCTATGCACCGCATCTGTTGTCCATGTTTTTCCTTTCACATAAGGCAAACCGACTGTTTCCATAAACTTCGCTACTACATCTGCATTTTGGATTTTAATATAATCTGAAGCAAGCGCATAATGATATGAAGTTCCTTCATCACGATAAGCCTCAGTAGGCACCATAACCTTTCCACGTGCAACCTCTTTATTCAAACATCCCGAACCACCAAAAACAACATATTTATCTGTGTTAATAATCGACATAGTATCTTCTATATCTGCCACACATGCCGGTGCTCCAACATAAGACATATATACAGCAAAATACCTATTCTTATACTCAAATCCATAAACAGGATTCACTCCATTAGATGAAAATAAATCTCCAATTTTTTTACACTCAAAATTTTCTAAAACATATTTTAAAATCACATGAGAAAATGTAAGAATGCAGGCATCTACCTTAACCGCATTATCGTTACGATTAACCTTAATTATTTCTTCCGATAAATTATCAAATGTATCTGTTATCATTTTTTAACCTCCAAGCCAGCAAATATTTATATTAATGCTTATTGTATCGTATATTTGTCCGTTGAGTATTACATATATATAATAATCTTATACATTATTTTTGATGACTGATAATCCATTGCAATATATCCTCTGCTCCTATTTTACCAGAGGCTAAATCAAGTATTATATCGCTCAATTCCGTTTGCGTGTATGAAAGTTCATAACCATTTAATGCTAAAAATACCAGCATCACATGAGAACCTAAGCGTTTATTTCCATCAATCATAGGATGATTCTTTACAATTCCAAAACAAAGTTGTGCTGCTTTTGCTTGTATACTTGGATATAACTCTTCATCTCCGAATGACTGAAATGGATTAGCAAGTGCTGAATCAAGCATCCCATCATCACGAATACCGTTACTACCACCAGTAGTCTCAATGAGCCTTTTATGAAGTAAAACGACCTGCCCTTTGCTTAATCTTATCATTTGGCAAGTACCTCATAAGCTTCCATATTCTGCTTAATAAGGCGTTCTGATATAGCAAACACGTCCTCCGTGGATGCTATTTTTTCCTGTTCTGCTTTGCCAAAGTCTATTACAAGATATTTTGGCACATTATTTTTAAGAATAACCGCTGTACCATGTTCGTCAACAACTCGAGCAACCTTTGAAAAATTCTGATTAGCTTCTGTTATAGAAATCATTGTATTTGTATCTACTGTCATAATATACACCTCTCTTTCACTTATATTATATACAAATCATACAATAAATACAAGCTATTTTTATACCTATTATTTCTGCTATTTCAAACCAATAAAACTATATATTCTTCTAAAATGATTAGAAGAGAAGCCATGACAACTTCTCTTCCATACAATTACTATATAATAAACATCATTACCTTGAATAAATTGGAATTTTTACCCGCTTCTATTGTTTATAGTTTGCTTCAAGCCATCTAGCAACACCATCTTCGTCATTCGACAAAATCACCTCTGTTGCAAATTGTTTTAAATCATTATGTGCATTTGCAACAGCATAACTTTTATCAGCCATTTGAAACATGTCTATATCATTTTTTCCATCACCAAACACAATTAGCTTTTCACAATTCAACATGCTTTGTAATTGCTTTATAGCATTTGATTTTGATGCTTCTAACGGCATAATTTCTAACCACTGTTCATTTGTATAAATATCCGTCTGATATACACAATGATATTTATCCTTATATTTATCATACAAAGGCATAAGTTTTTTTGGCTCATCAATACAAGTAATATAAAAAATATTACCCTCTTTCAACTCAGACAATGAATTCACCTCATTTGTTCGAACATCGCCTTTACGGCTTTCGAGGAACATATTCATACCCTCTGTACACATTTTTCGCACAAACGAAAATTTTTCCACATTATCAATGTATGCGTAAACAATGGGATACACATTATTACTAAACAAATCTTCTAGTACTGAATGTACTGAATCATCAAAATAATTAGCAATTAATATTTTTTCCGTAATATTATCAATCACAAATGCTCCGTTATATACAATCAACGGAATTTTTGCATTTATTCCTTCGGTCACTTTTTTAGCTGTAACTAAAGAACGTGCCGTAGCATAGGAAAAAATCATCCCTTCTTCCACCAACGAATTGATTACTTGATTTGTGTATTTAGAGGTTACTTCGTTACTTCTCAATAATGTCCCATCTAAATCTGAAACATACAAATTACTCATGCATTTTCCTCCGTCAAATATCAATTTACATTTTCTTTTATCATTCTAACACTAATACCATATTCTCACAATCCCCCTGCTTCATCTCCTTGTTACCTGATTGCATTTTTTCCATCATAGTCGAATCACAAATGCCAATTCTTCCTCTTTTAAGGCAGAAAAAAAGGATGCTTCTTTCGAAGCACCCTCCTGTAAACATAAATATTCTGTTAGTTGCCTGTTGAATTTGATACTGATTGTGTCAACTGACCTTGTTTTGCGGTCTATCGTTATTTCCTCTATCATCAAATGCATTAGTGTTCTTACTTCCTCGACCTTACTCTTTTCAAGGATTTGTTTAATCAGCCTTAATATAGTTTTGACCTGCTCAAGAGAATAGCTGCATTTTGTATTTTTACTAATCTGTTCTCTGGCAGAATACAAATTCTTTTTATATACTTCCATATGTTCTGTCAGTTCTTTCATACGCCTTTTATAGAAATCAGTTTCTATATCATCTGATTCCAAAAATCGTTTTTGTAGCTTCTGCACTTCCGTTTCTGTTCTCTTTAAAAGTAGTTCTGTGTTCTCCTGATCGTACATTGCATCTTCTAATAGATCAGATGTTTTGTTGTTTATTTCTCTAGTAATACGCCTTACCAAAACTTCATCATTTATCAGACAACTTATCTATCCCAGCACCTTATTATTTGCAGTTTCCAGCTTGATACTATTACTATGACAGCCGCAGTTTCCCTTGTTCTTCCATCTTCCACAACTATAATACGCTACAGGCTTTCCACCACCTACTGATCTTGATAATACCATTCCACTGCCACATTCCGGACATCGTAAGATACCTGTTAGAATATTTAGGTCATTGTGTTTTCTCTTTGCCATACCACCTCTTTCTAGTCTGACTTTTTTTGCTGTGTCAAATGTTTCCTGACTGATACTAGGTTCATGTTTGCCTTTTGCACGTATCGGATTTGGATTCGTACCCTTTCTCCTTTTTTCATTCCAATTTCTTACCTTGCCCCAGATTATCCAGCCTGCGTATGTTTCATTACTGATGATTCCCTGAATCGTTCCAACAGAAAACAACCGCCCCTGTTTTGTCCGATATCCACCATTGTTAAGGACTTGTGCGATATGCTTATAGACTGACCCACTGTTGTACATATCAAACACCTTTCTCACAATTTGTGCTTCTTCTGGTATGATTACAAGCCTTGAGTTTTCTAGTGCATATCCTAATGGCGGTGTCCCACCGTTAAATTCCCCTGCCTTAGCTCTTGCTTCCATTCCCATTGCAATATTCTCCACAATACCATCTCTCTCAATTTCAGCTACCATCCCAAGCACTTGTGCATGAAGTTTTCCAGAGCTTGAATTCGGGTCAATCTCACCATCCTTTTCAAAATAAAAGATACAACCGTTGTCTTTCATTATGTCAAATACATCCAACAAGTCTTTTAACTTTCTAAATGTTCTTGACATCTTCCACGCCATCAGTACATCAATCCTGTTTGTTTTGATATCCTGTATAAGTCGTTTCATTTCTGGTCTGTCAGTAACATTTTTACCACTAATGCCACCATCTCTATATACTCCAACAACTTCAAAACCTTTTTCCTTTGCTCTTTCTAACAGGCGTACTTCCTGTTCTTCAAAAGAATATCCATAGCTGTTAAACATACATAGTCTGTGTTTGACACTGGCATTCCAATATCTTCTCTTTTATTTTTTACCGCATACAGCAATTCTGTTAATTTTCTTGAGACATTAACTATGCGGCTTATCTATGTTCCTTAAACTGACCTCTCTCCCTATGATAATGTGATATGCAGTTTTCTATGTTCCTTTACAAAAGAAAAAAGCCATGATTAGCAAGTAATCATGACCTCGAATGAACCCGAAGGTTCATTCTATTATATGATATATATTTCAATCCAGCTTTAATTCATATTTTTGTATCGAACAATCATTCTCAAAAAATCCAGCTACTAATACCACTCAAGCAACTGGATTTACTCTCATTACAGATAATATACTCAAACTTCGCACATTAAAATGTGCCTATGCACCTTGAAAATTCAATAATAACTGGCATAAAAATAGCATGAAACCAATGGTTTTTGTATAATTGAGTTGCCAAAAAACAATTACAAACCGGAGGCTCATGCTATGAATAAAAGTATAACACAAGCGTCTCAAAATGATAAGCAGATTTCTAAATCTATCAAACGATTTTTTACAAGGTTTCATATTTCCTCAGCCTTGAAAGCTGCCAATGCCTATAAAAGGAAAGGCACTCCGGTAACGGAGATTTTTCAATACATGTTTCTGTTGATTTTCTCCAACAGAAGTATGTATATGAGTCTGCTGACAGGAAAAAACACACCTAATTTTGCAAAAGATACCGTGTATCGTTTCATGAAGATGGTTCAAATTAACTGGATGCGTTTTACTACAATCCTTGCATCCAGAATCATAAACAACGCTATTCTTCCACTGGATTCTGAAGACCGTGCCAATGTTCTTATTATAGACGATTCCATGTTTGAACATAACCGTTCTAAAAAGGCTGAGCTTCTTGCAAAGGTCTATGACCACGCAAAACATAAATATCACTTCGGATTTAGAATGCTTACTCTTGGATGGTCAGATGGGAGTACATTTTTGCCGGTAAACAGCATTCTTCTTTCTACATAAAACAAAAAGAAGCGTATCAATGAAGCGGCTGAGGTAGACAAAAGAACCGTTGGTTACAGGCGCAGAAAGCTGTCTATGGAAAAGGGAACCCATGCCATGCTTGCACTTCTGGAAACTGCTAAAAAAGCTGCAATTTCGGCAAAATATGTTCTTTTTGACAGCTGGTTTTCATCTCCAAGCACCCTTCATGCTGTCAAACGAATGGATTTAGATGTAATCGGAATGGTGAAAAAATCTCCAAAAATGTTTTTTCGCTACGATGGTGAAGATATGTCTTTAATCTCCATTTACAA
The DNA here is from genome assembly GCF_056818865.1 of Butyribacter sp. Classification (NCBI taxonomy): domain Bacteria; kingdom Bacillati; phylum Bacillota; class Clostridia; order Lachnospirales; family Lachnospiraceae; genus Butyribacter; species Butyribacter sp. The sequence goes on along the minus strand of NZ_DBLYGC010000005.1, from coordinate 125,281 downwards.
CAGAAATAAAAAGAGACGAGGAAGATCAAGATATCTGCTTTCTGTTATGGTTGATGTAGTGAATGATGGGGACATCATTCCTGCCAAAGTAGTTTATGTCCGCAATCGCAACAAACGCAAGGAATATCTCTGTCTCATTTCCACAGATGTAAATCTGGATGAAAATGAAATCATCCGGATTTATGGAAAACGCTGGGATATAGAGGTATTTTTCAAGGTATGCAAAAGCTACCTTAACTTGAGCAGAGAATGTAATTCTCTGTCCTATGATGCAATGACTGCACATACCGCAGTTGTTTTCACCCGATATATGATGCTGTCACTGGAAAGCCGGGAATCCAATGATAACCGGTCACTTGGGGAGCTCTTTTTATACTTTTCTGACGAAATATCTGATATCACATGGATACAGGCTTTTCAAATGCTGCTTCAAATGTTCAGAACAATGCTTTCAGATAACACTGAACTTTCAGACGAAAAAATCAATGAATTGGCGAATGTATTTATGGATGCACTTCCTACTATGATGAAAATATGACTGCAGGCTGCATAAAGGCTGAACATTGACAACTAAATAACTGCCAAATATTGAATTTTCAAGGTGCATAGCTAAAATTTATGTGCGAAGTTTGAGTAATATAATTATTCACCTGATTTTACAGTCTTCTTACGAGTCTGTTTATTCTTCACAGGCACTTCTACAACATCATCTTTTGGTGATATTTCTTCTAATATCTGTTTAACAGGGCATTTTACAACAAACCATGATTCTGACGCACAATGCAAAGCCAACCATAACATATGAGGAGCTATCTGGTTATCATCTTCCAAAGTATCTGTTATGATATGTTTTACTGAATTTTCCCATCCATTTTTAATCAACATTTGTAATATCTTATATTTTATCAGATTAGTAGTAGCATTCTTCTTTACAAAATCAGTATCCTTTGGATTTAACTCTGTTAGTAATGATTGAATGTGTTTCATATTTTCATCACTTTCATGCAAACGCTTTGTTGATGGTTTTGCCTTGAATACCGTACTATATAGATTGATAATCCTGATATCGTTATATCCCAGTTCATGAGCGTGATTTAGCAGATAGTTCGTGCTATTATCTGTATTCATAGGATTCAACAATGATACTGTAGGGTATAGTGCTAGTATTATTGCTGATTTACCCTCTACATTATATTGCTTGCGTACCTCAAATGTTTCTTTTCCGTCTGATGTTCCTATTACTGTAGTCTCTACGTTAAATTTAAATTCATCCATTGCGTTTTCCTTTCTATTACCGTTCAAAAAGGTACACCTTTTGATACTATGTTAATCCCATCAAAAAAGTGTACCAAAAGGTTCATTTTATATTTTGGTACTAGTTCCAAAACAATATGACCTTTTGGTACACTATTTTTTATTGCGTTTTTGTAATCTGTAAAATGTGGTTTTAGATATTCCTAACAACTTACAAGCTTCTAAAGTTCCTACTTCCTGCTGTTCCCACTTCATCATTATCTGTTCGTAATTATCTGGTACTATGAATGGTCTGCCTAGATGTTTTCCTTTCTTCTTTGCAGCATCAATCCCCTGCCTTTGACGCTTTCTGATTGTTAATCTTTCCTGCTCCGCCATACTTGACAATACTTCAATCAAAATGTTATTTATCATTTCAATTATCCATTCCTATCCTTCTGGTACTTGTATCATGGAACTTGGTAAATCAAGAATCATCAATCTGATACCGTTATCCTTGAACCATTGCAATTCCGCTTTAATATCTGCCTTATTCCTAGACAGACGATCTAAACTCATAATGTATAGTGTGTCACCTCTACGCAATCCAAACCGTCCTTTTAATGCCTGATATCCTCCTCTCTCTAAGTCTTTGCCTGATTGCTTATCAGTAACAATATTTTCCTCTGGAACATATTTTACCAACTCTGCCAGTTGTCTGTCTAAATTTTGTTCCGTTGATGATACTCTGGCATAGCCAAATATTCTTCCCTGTGATATTTCACTCACTACTCGCACTCTCCTTCCTTAAAAATATGAAAAAGGATAAAGAACATATAGCTCTTTACCCTTTTTATAATAATATGTGTTTTATGTATCTAATTTTACTGTAAATATTTTTTATGCCAACAAACTGGAATTTATTTTTTGTTCTTTTCAATAATAACCGATGATGCAATCGCATATATAATGGCAATAATTGCAATAACTATTACCACATAAAATAACCATCCTGTTTTAAGAATCATATCAACCGCATTGATTGTAAAAATAATTCCTATCATCAGAAAAACAATTCCCGATTGCTTATAATGTGGCTTTTTATCCATAACTTTTCTTTCTTCCTTGGAAGCATAAATATAAGCATTATTAAACAAGAAACCTTTTTCATTAAATTGCAAATAACTAAAAATAAAGCACACTACAGCTACAATTCCCAAAGTAATTGCTCCTATAATATTTCCCATACCATTTCCTCCTTAAGTTGCAAAGTTTCTGTCCCTTACAAATTCCGATTGTTCTAAATCTTTTCCTCATCTTCTTATATTTCTCATTATTATCTTTTTGTGCCACTATCGCAATAATATTTAAGGTATTTGATATAAATGCCATTACGATTTACGATTAAATTCGTCTTTCATATTCCTCAATCAATAGTGGTTGAATAAGAGGATATGTCCATTCAGTTGGTAACTCATCAAATAAGACAACTTTTTCCATCTCACTATGTAACTCAGTTTCAAACTTTGTTATATCCGCAAAATATAGCATTCCATATGTTTCTTCTCCCGTAGCATTTACACGGTTCTTGCCAATAACTGAATAGACACATACAGGTTCTATGGAAAAATCAATTGCTCCTGTTTCTTCTTGTAACTCTCTTCTGGCAGTCATATCTATTGACTCACCGTCTTCCCTATGACCTCCTGGCACTTCATATGTATCTCTTTCCTTATGTTTACAGAATACCCATTTACCATTTGCTTTAGAAATAATCACAGCAAACTTCAATAGATTATCATTAACCTTATCATAAAACTTTACTTCCATCTTTTATCTTCTCCTTAACACAATTGTCAAATTGGTATTTGTTTATCATAATATTCCTAATTTAATTTTATTATCTAGTTCCCATAATGCGGTCTTATTACTATCGTATCTAAGTCTTTTTATTGCAGTTTCATAATCAACCCAGTCATATTCTGTATGTTCATGAGACAAATTTAGAATTGTGTTATCTATCATAACAGCAAATGAATATTCTGGAATAACCAAACAATCTTTCCCCCATATTTGTCTCGCTTCTTTAAAGCAGTATGTTGGTATGCTACTTTGAGTATCGAGAGAAACATATTTACAATCCTTATCTATATTAGCCTCTTCATAGGCTTCTCGTTTTGCTGAAATTATTACAGTCTCATCTTCATTTTCCCCACCACCAGCTATAAATTGCCAAGCATCCATATCACTTCTTTTAAAAATACAATATTTTATATTTTCCTTTTCGACATGATACGGAATAACTAATACTTGATATTTTGCTCTTGCCATTTTGTAATCCTCCATAAACACCGATTTGTATTATTCCATATTCTTACTATATTCCTGTTCCAGTTCATCTGCCAAATATGCGTCACTCATGCAGTGCATATCCGATACCCCGTCCCGTATCAGCTGATAAACTTCGGAATGATAAAAGAAATCCAATGCCGCATCCAGTGAGAGTCCCTGCTGTTTGGCAAAGCACTCAATGACACGGCTATACTTTTTCTGAAGCAAAATCGGATTCGCTGTCATAGTGTTTCACTCCCTTCAAAATGCAACAAAGACAATGCTTTTTCTGTACGAAAACAAATTTGCAGATTCGGCAATAGAAGTCAAATTTCAAAACTTTCAGTTCGTCTTCTCGGCTCTCATCATATTCATATTTTGAAATAATGCCGTCTTTTCCTCGGCGTTTGAATTTACCACACCACTTTGCAGCCTGCTCGTACAAAGTTGTGACATAAAAGCCACGCCCAAAGTCTACGTTAGGGCGGGAATGAACCAAATCCGGCCGTGCAATCTCTAAAAAAGAACCATGATAGAGAATCATACTTCCACACCCCTTTCCTTTATCACATCAATGAGGTCATCTACGATATATTCTCGGCTCTGGGTATGCAGCACTTCATATTCAGGCACAATATAACCGTTCAGAATATCGCTCTTTTCGGTAAATGCCTGATAGACACGCTCTGCATTCACGCCCAGCTTTGCTGCAACATTTTCAATGCAAAATACGGCAAACTCAAGCTCATTGGAATTTTTAATCTTCTCATCTACTATCATACGCAAGCCCTCCTTTACTTTATTTTAGCCAAAACCTCTTGGAAAATTGCATAGTTTTTCTTCACGCCGTCATCCAAGTCGATACAAAATTGTGAATCATTAATGGCCATCATAGCATCATCAAAAACTAAGTCAATAATCCTTGCATTAAATCTGTGTGATAATAAGTATCCAATAGGTGAGCAATAATAGCTACCAGTATCCAGTAAGTATCCGATAATCCTTTAATTGTATCCGGTAACCTACGTGCGCCTGCTCGTGTTTTATATTCACACAATTCCATTGTTTCTTGCGTTGAGATGCTTTCATGACTTTTTCTTCCCGATAATCTAAAAAGTAATTAGGAAAAACATCCGTTATGTGGTACGCTTCTCCAAAGAACAGAAGTCCGGCTGTCGTTGGATATAATGAACCTTTCTTATTCTTCGCCACAGCTCTCAATTTCATAAGAAATTCATCATTCTCCAGTGCATTCCAAGGATGTCCATTGTGAAGTTGCTCAAATATAATACGATAGGGCAACGCTTCCACACAATTCTCCTCATAAAATACTATTTTTCAGTTTCAAAAATTTCAATTTATATTATTATTTCAGAATTAAAATATTGTTCTGTAAACATTACTTTTTCCCATATTTGTTCTTTCGTAAACAACAAATTATGTGGTGCAACAACCCATTTTTCCTCTACATCGTCATTACGATGAATTATTGCAATAATTCTACCAACAAATTCCTTTACAGGTTTATCTACACCTATAATATATGCATCTTGTTCTTCTCCATCTGGAGCAATTATCCCTTCAATATATCCATAATTGATTGGATAATACATATCCTTGTGCTCAGGATGATAACTTCCAAGCGGTCTATCAACCACTACTTTTACAATATCGCCAATCATGATAATCTCCTCTATATTTCGAGTTATTTAACTTTTTCTTATCTTCATCTTCTTGCCCTTCGGCAAGAAGCATCCCTCGCTCATATAGCTCGGTCATTTGTGGTACGGTTCACCCGCATTTATCCTATACGCCCTATAAATCTGTTCCAACAGCACCACTCTCATAAGCTGATGTGGGAAAGTCATTTTTGAGAAACTTAACAGTTCATTTGAATTTTTAAGAATGTCTTTATCAATGCCTATCGAACCCCCGATTATAAAAATAATATGACTTACTCCGTTTATGCCGAGCTTGTCTATCTTATCTGCAAATTCCTCCGACGAATGCTGTTTTCCGTTTATCGCAAGTGATATGACATAAGCCCCGTCTTTTATGTATTTTGCCAGTCTATCGCCCTCTTTTGCTCTGATTAGGTCTTCCTCATGCTCACTGGCGTTGTCTGGTGTTTTTTCGTCTGCTACTTCTATTATCTCAAGTTTGCAATATCTGCTTAGTCTCTTTTTATACTCAGATATTGCCATGGTAAAATATTTTTCTTTTATCTTTCCTACTGTCAGTAGTGTTATTTTCATATATTTTTCTTTCCTCACTTCCGTAAATAAAAACTGCTTCGTCTGATTCTGATTATACTTCTGCCTGCTTTATATTTCCTAATATCACTCATCTTAAACAGCTTTCTTCTAATGCAAGGCTTATGCACAGTGCATGATTTATTCTTTCAAGTATTTCGTCATCCAAATGACAGACTTTTTCACGCAGTCTCGATTTGTCTATAGTCCTAATCTGTTCAAGAAGTATAACTGAATCCTTTATAATATCATATCTGTTTACTTCAAGTGCAATATGTGTCGGTAATTTTGCTTTATTCATCCTTGATGTTATTGCTGCACATATTACAGTCGGGCTATGTTTATTTCCCATATCATTCTGAATTATAAGTACAGGGCGTATTCCCCCCTGTTCTGAACCCACAACCGGTCTTAAATCTGCAAAATATATATCTCCTCGCTTTATATTCAAAACTTCCACGCTCCTATCACAATAATCTGGAATTGGCCGAGTAAAAGCAAGGGTTGCTTCCCAACTGAAAGTCAGGAAGATGTACTCCTGCAATCGCTCATAAATTGGATCTGACCGAACGAAAGCAAGGAATGCTTCCCGACTGAAAGTCAAGAAGAAATACTCCTGCAATCACTCGTAATCCGGAATTGCACTTTTATGTAATTCTTTATGCATCCTGTAATGTTATTTCTTTCCATCTTTATCGTTTTTATACATATGTGTCTCTCAAAAGCATGAATTTTTTTACTCCAGCCGGAGATTTTCAATTTTTAACATAATTTCTCTACTATGCCGAGGCTTTTATTATAATGTAATCGCAAAAACAGGCAAGTAATAAAGTACACTAATACTCTGGATAAAAGTCTTTTGTTGCAACTGCCTTTCCGCCTTTATAATATACTCTCGGTATTCTTTTTCCTATATCACAGACAAATTCATAATTAAATGAATATGACATATCTGCCACTTCCTCTATTGATATATACTCATCGCCGTCTCTGCCAACCAGTGTAACTTCATCACCCTGCTTTATTTCAGGAAGTTCACTTATATCTACCATAAACTGATCCATGCATATTCTGCCGATTATAGGAAAACTTTTTCCCTTTATAAGCACTCTGCCTCTGTTTGACAATGCTCTTGAATATCCGTCTGCATATCCTACGGGAATTGTCGCAACTGTTGTTTGTTTTGTTGTAATATAGGTTCCGCCATAACCTATTTCAACCCCGGCTTCAAGTGTTTTTACAAATGAAACATAAGATTTTATTTCCATCGCAGGTGTAAGTTTAAGCTTTGTTTTATCTACCTCGTCAGAAGGATACATTCCATATACACATATTCCGTCTCTGACCATATCGAGGTTTACTTCCTGTTTTTCAATAATTCCTGCGCTGTTTGATACATGTTTTACAGGTATCTTAATGCCTACATCTTCTATTCTCTCTACAAAATCCATATATCTTTCAAACTGCTTCATGGCTTTTGTCTTGTCTTTTTCATCCATTGTTGCAAAATGCGTAAAGCAACCTTCGATTTCTATTCCTGGAAGTTCTGCGATTTTCTTAATCACTTCAAGGCTTTCATCATCCTGCTTAAAGCCTATTCTGCTCATTCCTGTATCAAGCTTTATATGAACCTTAGCTTTTTTTCCGATTTTTTCTGCCGCTTCTGACATTTTTTCTGCCATGTCATACTCAAATACCGCTGTCGCTATATCGTATTTTATCATTGCAGGGTAAAGCGGTGCCGGCGTATATCCAAGTATAAGTATCGGCTTATTTATCCCTGACTGTCGTAACTCTATTCCCTCTTCAAGAATTGCCACGCCGTATGCATCTGCCACATCTTCAAGTGTATGTGCCACCATAACTGCGCCATGTCCGTATGCATCTGCCTTTATTATAGCCATCAATTTTGTGCCGGGCTTTGTTAATGCTTTTGCATTTGCTACATTTTCGTGTATTGCGTCAAGGTTTATCTCTGCCTTTACCCTATAATATTCCTTAATCTTGTCAGTACTCATTTCCATGAGCCTCCTTTTGTTCTGTTTTATTTTTAATTCTTATTCAGGCATAACCTGCGGTAACATATCTATAATGTCTGATGCTGTCATGCTGTATCTGCTTTTTGTCTCAGTATATCTTTCCGCTGTCAAGCCATGAATATACACTCCCAGTGCGGCTGCAAGTGACGGCTTCTTTTCTCTGTCCTGAGCTGCTATACCGGCTATAATTCCGCTTAATACATCTCCCGAACCACCTGTTGCAAGCGCATTGTTCCCTGACATGTTTATATACATTTTTCTTTTCTCAACATCCCTTCCCTCGCCGACAACTGTCCTTGCATCCTTTAAAACAACCGTACAATATGCCTGTGCTGCGACAAAATAAGACATGTCGTTTTTTATCTCGTCGGTTGTTTTATTTGCAAGCCTACTCATCTCTTTTATATGAGGTGTGAGTATAAAGTTCGTTCCAAGACTGTCAATACTACACTCTCCTTCTTTTATAAATTCGGCAAGCATGTTTATTCCGTCCGCATCTATGACAACTGTCTTGTCTGTCACTTTTAATATTCGTTTTACAAGAATTTTTGCTTTCATGCTTTTTCCAAGTCCCGGACCTATTACAATGACATCTGCCCAATTTATTGCTTCCTCGACTTCTTTTTTAGGTGTAAAGTCTATACCATCTTCAAACTCTTCATCATAACTTCCGATTATCGCCTCAGGAAGTTTCGTTTTCAATACCTGCAGGTTTTCCTTTGCGGTAAGTATTCTCACAAGACCACACCCGGCTCTGTATGCTGCCGCCGCACTAAAATAACATGCTCCGCACATTGTCTCGCATCCCGCTATTACAAGCACTTTTCCATAATTTCCCTTATTCGTCCTTACTTTTCTCTGCGGCATCATTTCGTTAATATCTTTTTGTTCAAATGTATATGCCTTTGGAGATACACTTTCAACAGCCTCCACTGGAAAGCCTATGTCTCTCACTTTTATTTCACCTGAAAATCCCGCCCCCGGAAACATTATCATTCCTCTTTTTAATGTCCCAAATGTAACTGTCATGTCTGATTTTACTGCAATGCCCAATATTCTTCCGCTTGAAGCATCAACTCCCGAAGAAATATCTACTGATACAATATATGATTTACTCTCATTTATTTTTTCAATAATTTCTTTATATCCGCCTGTTATTTCTCTTGACAGACCAATTCCAAAAATTGCATCTATTATAATATCATATTCCTTATCCTCTATATTCGTGACAAAAGATATTTCCAATTTTTTTGCTATCCCAAGTTGTTTTCTCATCTCGTCACTGGCATGCTCAATATTCCCAACAAGCTTTATATCAGTCTCTATTCCGTTATGCATAAGCATCCTTGCCACTGCCACTCCATCAGCGCCATTATTTCCCATACCGGCGACCACAAGTACCTTTATTTCATCGTTTCTTTTACTGATTGACTTTAACTTCCCAATAATTTTTTTTTGAATTTCATCAACAACACTTAATGCAGCTCTTTCCATCAAAACAAGTGATGGTATCCCTATTTCATTTATCGAAATATTGTCTATCTGCTTTGCTTCTTTTGCATCAGTTATATACTTCATTTTTACTCCCCCTCCGCAACTACAAAGGCTGTTGCAATTTTGTCAGTATCACTTAATGATATATGTATTTTAACAATACCTCTGTCTTCTGCGAGTTTCTTCGCACGGCCTAAAAGATTTACATACGGTTTTCCGAAATCGTCCCTGAGTATCTCTATATCTCCCGGCATACAATTTAAAAAGCCGGTTCCAAAAGCTTTGACTACAGCTTCCTTTCCGGCAAAATTAGTGGCGGCACGATTTTTTCTTTTTTCAATTATTTTTCGTTCTGCCTCTGTATAATATTTATTAAAAAAACTATTCTTTTCACAATAACTGATGACTCTGTCTATCTCAATAACATCTGTTCCAATCCCAATAATCTCACTCATAATTTTTATTTTGAAATGTTCTCTTCAACATTTCCCTTCCATACATGATTATTTTTATCAAATATTTCCACTACTTTTGCACCAAGTAAATTGTGCATGTATTTATACAGCTCAGTATTTCTCATCTCTCTGTCCTGTTTTGCCAGAATCCTGTTTTTCAGTTCTTCTCTCGCTGCATTTATCCATGCATCAAGTTCTTCTATAACGATAGTATTCTCTGTGAGTTCTTTATAACAAACATCCATACAGGCAATAAGCAATTCTTTATTTGCAATCTGTATCTCTGCCGGAAGCCTGTGCTGCAAATCCTCTGCCTCAAAAGTTTTTTGGTTCAATTCGTCAAGCATTTTCTGATTGGCTTCCTGCTTTTTAAGCTTCATTTCCGCTTCAGGTTCATATCCGTCGGTCATGTTATTGACTATATTGTCCATAATAACTTTTTTAGCTTTTTCATACTCTTTTAAATCATTTGTTGACTGCCCCTGCTGTTTTATCAAATCAAGCAGCTTTTGCTCCAGTTTCCTTATCTCATCAGTTTTTCTGTGATCTGGAAACAGTTCATGCCATTTTTGATCAAGCACTAATATCGGAATCTGTTTATTTTTAAGCGCATCCAAATAATAATATGTCATATCAGTACCCTGTTTTTTCTTCTTTCTTCCGAACATAAACTATTTTCCTCCCATCTTTTCCCAATCCACCAATAATCCTTTTGTCGCTGTTCACCCACACATTGCGAACACAAATATTCCTTTCTAATTATATTCCGACACTTTACATAAGTCAATTGCATAGTTCCACGATTTTATGTATAATATCGTTGCAGTGTTACTGCTCACTCCCACAGTGCAGCAGAAAGCATTACAATAAAATTAAACTCATGGAGAAAGGACGAAAATTTGATGAATTTTGAAAACGCAAAAAAGAAACTTGAAAACTATGAACAGTTACATGTTCTTAAATATTATGATGAATTACCTGAGAATGAAAAAAAAGCATTATTACAGCAAATCGATGAAACAGATTTTTCTGTCACCGAAAAAATCATTAAAAAAGCAGGCAATGATAAAAGAGGTGTTATTACCCCTATAAAAGCTATGACTTTAGACGAAATCAACAATTCAAAAGAACACTTCAAATCACTTGGTCTTGAAGCTATCCGTGCCGGAAAAGTCGGTGCAGTTCTTTTAGCTGGAGGCATGGGAACACGTCTTGGTTCAGATAATCCTAAAGGAATGTATGACATAGGTATCACAAAACCTGTATACATCTTCCAGAGGATTATAAGAAATCTTCTTGACGTCGTTGACGAAGCTGGTGTATGGGTTCATCTTTTTGTCATGACAAGCGATAAAAACCACGAAGCAACAACAACATTTTTCAAAGAGCAAAACTACTTTACCTACAATCCTGAATATATTCACTTTTTCAAACAGGACATGGCTCCTGCTGCAACTTATGAAGGCAAAGTATACATGGAATCAAAAAGCAAAGTTGCAACATCACCTAACGGAAACGGCGGATGGTTCTCATCTATGCAAAATGCAGGCATTGTAGATATTATTCACAAAGTAAAAATCGAATGGCTCAATGTATTTGCAGTGGACAATGTTCTTCAAAGAATCGCTGACCCATGCTTTATAGGTGCAACAATAGACCAGAAATGTACTGTTGGTGCAAAAGTTGTAAGAAAAGCTGACCCTGATGAAAAAGTCGGCGTTATGTGTCTTGAAGATGGACGACCATCTATTGTTGAATACTACGAGCAGACAGAAGAGCTCAGAAACACAAAAGATGAAAACGGCGAACCTGCATACAACTTTGGAGTTATTCTCAATTATCTTTTCCATGAGCCTGAACTTGAGGATATATGCAACAATGAACTTCCACTTCACATTGTTGAAAAGAAAATTCCTTATATGGATGAAAACGGTGATTTTATCAAGCCTGAAACTCCAAACGGATACAAATTTGAAACACTTATCCTTGACATGATACACATGCTTGATACATGCCTCCCATTTGAGGTAGAAAGACGTAAAGAATTTGCACCTATTAAAAACAAAACCGGTGTGGACTCAATCGAAAGCGCAAGAGAACTCCTCAAAGAGAATGGTATAGAATTGTAAAATTGTAGAACCATAGAATTGTGGAACTGTCAAACTACAGCATTATAAAAAATATAAAAGTACAAAACTATAAAACAAAAAACAAACTATGAATAATCGGCATAGACTGATTTTTATTTAATACTATTTCCTAAAAAGAGATGATTTGAAGCTCTCAGCTTTTCAAATCATCTCTTTTTTTATTTCACCCTAATTATCTTCTTCAATAAAATGTGAGTTAAAAAACTCTTCCGTAAGCATCTCTATAAATGCAACATCTAAATCCGGATATTTTTTTATGAGAATAGAACGTATATGTGCTGTGATAATAAGGTCATTTTCTTCGTCTGACACTGTATCATCAATCCACTTTTCTGCTCTCTCTTTAGTTATGTTTTCATCAAGCCATGCGTTTATCTTCTCTGTCATGATTTCTTCTTCAGGTATCTGAAGTTTAATCTTACCTGATTTTATAACTGAGACAAGTCCCATAATGATAAATCCGGCAAACATGGCAGCAAGTACACAAAAGATAAATATATTGTAGTCAATCGGAATAATATCCAATTTACAAAGTACAAGATAAACTGCACCTAATACACCAAAGACCACAAATGTATATCCGGAAAACTTAACGTCTTTATACTCGTCCTCTTTCTTTACATACGCCTTTGACGGTGTGTAGAGTATATCAGCCGTATCCTCTTCTATCTCATCATCAGTAATTACATTGTCATGCAAATCATCTTCTTCAACGAGTTTTTCATCAGCTTCACTTTCATCTTTTTCTATATCCCAGGCATCCGTTTTTTCATCGTCAAGAGACTTTTTTTCTTCCTCAATCTCTGCATTTTCCTCAGACGTTGAGATCTCAGCCGTTTCGTCAGAAATATCACTTTCATTCTCTAAATCATCGGAAATTTCTTCTTTTTCCAGCTTTCTTGCCTCTTCTTCCTTTTTCTCTTTTTCTTCCTCTAATGCAAGCTGATAGCCTTTAAAAAGCTTCTCAACCTGCTTTTCATATCTTGATGGCACCGTTACAATCGCAACACCATCTTTTATAACCTTTTTGGCATTTTCAATTTTTGAATACTCAAGATATTCAATAAAGTTTTCAGCCATTTCCTCGTCTTTAAGATCACAGATTTCAATAACATCAAAATCATCTGCTGTACCTTCAACAAGTTCACTTCCACAATCTGCACATACTGTTATACCATCACGATATTCAGTTTTACACTTTGGACACCACATCGTTTTTCCTCCTAAATTTCACCTTGCAGCCCGGTATAAAGATTAACTTATTTTTCGTTGTACCGGATGCAATGTAGTCATTGGTACAATGTTATCACACTATGCAAAAAATAACAACTAAGTATATATCTTTATCACAGAATTATCACATTCTGATAAGCTCTATCAGCAATAACTCTACTCCTATCTGGTCATCTAAGACACCTGTCTTAAATTTCTGCTCTGTTTCAAGACTGTTGTCAAGTGCCTGTTTTAGCTGTTTTCCGGAAAAACGTGACGATTGTCTCTGATAATTTCCTACAAAATACGGAGATATACCTATCTTGGATGCAACCTGGTTCTTTGGTGCATTTCCCATAGACCCGATTTGCAAAAGTATATTGAAATGTCTGATTAACATATACAGGATATACGACGGTGCTTCTTTTAACTCAATAAGTTCATTGTATAATTTCAATGCCTTATCTGTATCTCCCACTCCCACTGCATCTACCATCTGAAAAATATGATTTTGCAGATATGCCGGACAAACGGCATCAATGTCTGCTATCGTAATCTCTTCTCTTCCCGCTGTGTATGCGGCTATCTTTTCGATTTCATTTGACAGGTTATAGAGGTTGTTGTCAACCCTCTGAAGAAAATACTCCATCGTCTTTCTTGTAAAGACTTTTCCCGACTCTTTAAGCCTTTTCGCAGCCCAATTTAAAACTTCCTCAGAATCCTTTACTTTTATCTCTGCTGCAATACCGTTTTTGTTTATATACTTGTATAATTTGTTTCGCTTGTCTATCTCTTTTTCCACAAAAACAATAATCGTGCTGTCGGGCATATGCTCAAGATAGTCCGTAAAATCATTTGATGACTTAAACAATCCGCTGTCCTGAATGATAATAAGACGGTGCTCACTGAAAAACGGCAATGTATCTGCTATAGACTGCACTTCATTTAAATCTATCCCCTTATTCTCGAACTTCGAGAAATTCATATCGTCACTGTCTTCTAATATACAATATTTGAGATTTTCCCTGTAATATCTTTTCAGATATTCCTCATCACCATACAAAAGATATAAATTATGAAACTCTCTCTTTTTAATATCATCCCTGATACGATTCATATAACCTGCCACTCCTGTTTATTGTGCAAAAGATGCTACCGTATCTGCATGGTAACATCTTTTTTCATCAATGATATGTTCTGAATAAACCGACAACCTTGCCCAGTACTTCAACATCATTTACTATGATAGGGTCCATAGTATCATTTTCCGGCTGAAGTCTGAAATGACCGTCTTCCTTGTAGAATGTCTTTACTGTCGCTGCATCATCTACAAGTGCAACAACAAGTTCTCCGTTTTCCGCTACATTCTGTTTATGTACCAATACCTTGTCACCGTCATATATGCCGACATTTATCATGCTTTCACCCTTGACACGAAGAATAAACGCTTCACCTTTTGGCATATCTCCCGGTAAAACAGGCATGTAACCCTCTACATTCTGCTCGGCAAAAATCGGCTCTCCCGCAGCAACAGAACCAATAATAGGTACATTTACCAACTCTCTCCTGACAAGGTTAAAATCATCATCTATAATTTCAATAGCTCTCGGCTTAGTAGGGTCTCTTCTGATAAATCCGTTTTTCTCAAGTGTCTCTAAATGTGAATGCACTGATGATGTAGACTTAAGATTTACTGCTTCACATATTTCACGTACAGCAGGCGGATATCCTTTATTTAAAATTTCAGATTTAATAAAGTCAAGTATTTCTTTCTGCTTTGCAGATATTCTTTCCTTTGCCATAATTCATCCTCCCGAATTTAATTTATTTAACTAATTTTAGCACATTTGTTCCGCATTGTCAAACGTATGTTCAAGAGAATGTTCGACTATTTTTTATATTGCAAGTATGAGCAGTAACTATAAATTCTCTGGTTCTACTATCTTACCGTCTGACCATATTCTTTCTAAATCATAGAACAATCTGTCCTCTCTGTTAAAGACATGTACAACAACATCTCCAAAATCAAGCAGTACCCATGAGCTGTTTCTGTCACCTTCCATTCTTTTCATAACACATCCTGCTTTGTGGAGATTTTCTTCAACATTTTTTACAAGAGCCTGTATCTGTGTCGTGCTTGAACCGCTTGCGACCACAAAATAATCTGCCATAATGGAAATCTCTGATATATCAATAATTTTTATATCCTCACCTTTTTTCTCATCAAGTGCATTGTAAGCGATTTTTGCCATTTCCTTTTGTTTTGTCATTCTATTCCTCCTATAATTTAACTTTTAATGTCCAACTTTTTCATCATGGATTTTTTTGTAATATTTATACGCTTCAACTGAATGTTTATCTATCTCTTTTTGGCTTTGCTCTGCTTCCTTTTCGTCATTTAAATATGACAATGTATTTTTAAGTATAAGATAAACAGCCTCATCCAAATCTACAAAAGCCATGCTTCTTATCAATTTAAAATTTGAAAGCACTTTTCTTCCCGGCTCTATATAATCCGCAGTAAAAACTATCGCCTCAAGAACTGACATAGCCGGTTTTCCTGTCGTATGGTATCTTACAGCCGAACATATTTCTTCGTCCTCAATTCCATATTTTTCTTTTGATAAATACGCTCCGAGTTTTGCGTGCAGAAGATACCCGTTTCTAAGTTCCGTCTCTGAGCATTCTATTCCATACTTTGTACACTTTTCGATAAGTTCATCATCTGTCATATACTTTGCACAGTCATGTAAAAGTCCTGCCATTGCCGCCCTGTCAACATTTAATCCGTATCTCATTGCCATTGCCGCTGCAGTATAGCTTACACCTATTGTATGGTCAAATCTTTTTACTGAAAGTTTTTTACTGAGTTTCTCTTTTATCTTATTATATTCATCTTTCATGTTTCTATTTACCTCATTTTATACAAATGATTGTCACAAATATAGTTCCACACTTCACCGTCAAGATATTTTTCCACATTCTCTCCGTTGGCGATGCTCTGCCTTATTTCACTCGAACTTATAGGCATCTGCTCCATCTCCACAAACCTTATATCCGCATATGGAAATTCCTGAATCAGTTCTCTCTTTTTTTCGCTTAACTCTGATTTGGTCGAACAGTCACGTCCTATAGCCAGTATGACAGCCCTTTTCATAATCTCGTCCGGTTTATACCACTCATCAAGATACAAAAGCGAATCCGCACCCATTATGAAAAAATATTTATCTTCCGGATTATCTTTTTGAAGCAGTCTGAGCGTATCGGCAGTATACGTTGTCCCCTGCCTTAATAATTCAAAATTGGAAAATTCCAATTCATCATACTCCGACAACGCAAGTTTAACCATATCGGCTCTTTCCTTATCAGAAAGTATATCCTTTTTTTCCTTGTGTGGAGGATTTTTAGATGGCATAAATAAAACTTTATCTAAGTTCTGCTGGTCAAGACATGCCTTTCCCATCTCCACATGTGCACGATGAATCGGATTGAATGTTCCACCCATAATACCGATTTTGCTCATATCAAACTGCCTCCGTACTTCAAAAAATGTTACTTATTCTTTTTTGCCTGGCTTTTCTTTCTTAAACTGTCTGCTCTTGTCCACTCTGATTTTGTGCCACGCTTATTCTCTCTTGCTCTTTTCTTTGCTGCTTCTTTTTTCTTTTCAGCTCTCTTTTCCGCAAGACGGCGCTTTTCAAGTTTCTGCATATTCTGTTTGTACAGTATGATTTTCTTACCTATAACCTGCACAACTTCTGCTCCTGTTCTCTCAGCAATAAGATTTGCAAGTTCGTTTGTATCATCATCACAATTTTTAAGCACATTTATTTTTATAAGCTCTCTCGCTTTAAGTGCCGCTCTTATAGCTTCAATAGACTGCGGTGTAAGGCTTGATTTTCCTATCTGAAATATGCTGTCAAGCTTCATTGCCTGCGCTTTTAATTCTGTTCTCTGTTTACTTGTCATTATAATACTCCATTCTTCTGTCATCTCAAAACAGGTGACAGACTTATACTCTTCATAATTACACTGAAAACTATTATACACAAAATAACCGGATTTTGCTACACCTAAAAACAACGAATTATTTTCTCCGTGAATTTTTTAAGCAGTGTTTGAAGTTGCTTTTGTTGTAATATTATGTTAAATCACGAATAAATATTTAGTAATACATATAATTTCGATATAAAAGGATAACGGCATATGTTTAAGAAAAAATGTATTTCCATCTTTATTTCATTTTCTTTATTTGTTTCAATGGCTGTTTCCGTATCCGGTAATAACAGACAAATACTTCATTCTAATGAATATTACATAAAAGAAAATATTATATCTAAAGATAATGCCAATAACAATTCACTTAATATTTCCTCAAAGTCAGCAGTTCTTATTGAGAACAACAACGGACGTATATTATACAGCAAAAACAAAGACAAAGAAATGATTCCCGCGAGTATCACAAAAATAATGACTTTAAATCTTATTTTTGACGCCCTTGAATCAGGTAAAATAAAACTTGATGATGAGGTCAGCACAAGTGAGTATGCCGCATCTATGGGTGGCTCACAGGTCTTTCTTGAACCTGGTGAAATCCAGACTGTTGATACCATGATAAAATGTATATCCATATCAAGTGCAAACGATGCAGCAGTTTCCATGGCTGAATACATTGCCGGAAGTGAAACCGACTTTGTAAAAATGATGAATAAAAAGGCACACAAGCTTGGCATGAAACACAGTAATTTCAAAAATTGCAATGGTCTTGACGACTCCATAAAGTCAGGTCATTTTTCAAGTGCGTACGATGTTGCCCTCATGTCAAGGGAACTCATCACAAAACATCCTCAAATCTCTAAATATTCTACTGCTTGGATGGATACGATAACACATAAGACAAGAAATGGCGAAAAAGAATTCGGACTTACCAATACAAATAAACTTATTAGGACATACAACGGTATCACAGGTCTTAAAACAGGTTCGACATCAAAAGCCAAATATTGTCTGAGTGCTACAGCTAAAAGAAACGGTATCAGTCTCACCGCGGTTGTGATGGCGGCACCCGACCCCAAAAAAAGATTCAGCGAAGCAGCCTCACTCTTAGACTACGGGTTTTCTCTTTGCAAAAACTATTCCGAAAAAACTTCTAAAATAATACCTGAGACATTAAAAATAAATGGTGGAAAAAAGAATGCAATAAAACTTAAAACTTTGGAAGATTTTAAATATATTCTTGTTAACAATGAAAGTTCGGATAAAATTTCAAGAAAAGTCTATCTGAAAAAGACCGTAAACGCACCTTTAAAAAATAATGAAAAAGTAGGAAAAATAGTTTATCTGCTCGATGATAAAAAGATAAAAGAAATCCCTATATATACTTCCGAAGCCATAGCCAAATCATCATTTTTCGATTATATGCTTTTACTTATAAAAAAACTGGTGTAATGTATCAATGACTTTCAGTTAAATTAACACAAGATAAAGCAGGCTGTCCGTCATAAACGACGGATGCCTGCCATCAAAACATGTTTATTGTGCTTGCTTAATGTATCATTAAAACATATTTATTGCTCTGCTGTAAATGTGCCATATTTAAATGCTTTTTTACCGTTGTAATCAAATATAAATTTATTTAATGCTTCGGCATTTGCACTGCTGTCTCTTGTAGAGTTTACTCCATCTGTCATGACTATTGAAGAACCGCAGCTGTACTCTCCGCTCGCTGAAGCTCTATAATATCCGTTTACAGGAATCTGAAGCTGATAAACTTTTGTAGTTCCCATCTTCACTACATCTGTGATATACTCAAGAATTTTATCATTGCTTAAGTCAGTTGTTACATATCCGTCAAGTACATTATTGGCAATCTCAAGCCATTTAGTTGCAGGCAGTGCCTTAACTTTGTCAAATACCGCAGTTATAACTGCTCTCTGTCTCCATGTACGTCCGTAATCGTCCGTAAGTCCTGTAACGGTAAATGTTCCGCCTTTTCTTATACGGCAGTATCCAAGTGCCTGATTTCCGTTAAGAATCTGCTTTCCTACTTTTACATGTCTGTATTTCTTCTTAGAAATATAGTTTGTTGTATTCAAATAATTTGCTTCTGATTCAGTAAGTTCAACTTCAACTCCGCCAACCGAATTGACAATCTTCTCAAATGCCTCAAATCCAACTTCAACATATCCGTCAAGCTCAATGTTAAAGTTCTGTGCTATCGTTTTGTAGAGAAGTTCAATTCCGCCAAATGAATTTGGAGAATTTAATTTATTAGGGTCATGTCCAGGTATATCGACAACCATATCACGCATAAGCGTAGTAAGTTTGAGCATACCGTGTTTCATATCCATAGTTGCTATTATCATAGTGTCAGTAAGTCCGCTGGCATCATAACCCTTTTCTTTTCTGTAATCGTTTCCGACTACAAGAATATTTACAATATCATCATCAGAATTAACTTTAATTCCACTCAAATCAACATTCTTAAGTGCTGTATCATAGTCACGGTTTACATGATTTAATGTATTATTGAAAGTAACCTGTGCTTTTGCCACAAAAAAACCGGCAACGCCACTAATTATTATGAGAAGTGATAAAACAATCTTCTTCCACATATTTTCCTCCATTCTGCAAAATTACATACTAATGAATTTTTTATCAGTTACAAACAATCATTCTACACGAAAATCACATTTATTGCAATAAATATTTCAAAATGAATTATTTTCGCTTTGGCTTTTTAACGCAGAAATTGATATAAACTCTATTCATATTTATTTTTTGTCATCATATTTAAATTCACCGTTTCCGTTATATTTAAATATAAACTTTTTCAAGATATCTGCATTTGTACTCCAGTCGGTTTCACTTGCGTTTGTCGAAATCAGATATGCTCCGTCGGAACTTGTTGTGAAATAGCCCTCCATAGGTATCTGAAGCTGTTTTACGTCCGCTGTTCCAAGAAATACCGTATCTTTCATAAGTGATATAATTTCGTTATTGCCAAGATCTGTCTCAATATTGCTTAAAACCTTATTTCCGACATCAAGCCATTTTGAAAGCGGCTGTTTCTTCATTTTGGCAAATACGGCACTTATTACCGTTCTCTGTCTCCATGTACGTCCATAATCATCCGTGAGTCCGTTTGCCGTCACTACTGACTTGCCGATAACATCTCTTCCCTTTCTTATACGACAGTATCCGAGTGCCTGATACCCGTTTAATTTCTGCTTGCCGACTTTCAAACCTTTGCGGTACTTTTTCTTTCTTATGAAATTGGTCTGGCTTAAATAATCTACTTCCGTCTGCGTGAGTTCAACCTCTACGCCTCCTATTGCATTTATTGCCTGCGTAAATGCGTCAAATCCTACCATAACATATCCATCAAGTTTTATATTGAAGTTTTCTGCAATGGCTTTATATACCCCCTTTATTCCACCGTCATTAAAGCACTCGTTCAATTTTCTGTATTTTCCTGTCGACGACGAATACACTTTCATATCTCTAAGCAATGATGTAAGTTTCAAAGATTTATGTTTTTTGTCAAGCGTTCCTATCATCATGACATCAGGAAGTCCTTCCTCAACAAATCCGTTCCACTCTTTTCGATGGTCATTTCCTATAAACAAAAGGTTTACTATATCATTATCAGAATTAACCTTAATTCCGCTAAGGTCAACCTTTGACAGTGCCGAATCATAATTTCTTGTAACATGATTAAGCGACTGATTAAATGTATACTGCGCTTTTGCCACAAAAAAACCGGCTACCACGCTGATAATGATACATACACTTAACAATACTCTTTTTATTGTTCTCTTTCTGCGTTTCGCCTTACTTCTTTTGTTAAAGCTGTTTTTTCTGTCGTCACTTCGTTTCTCTTTCATATACACTCCCATATTTATTCACAGATTATGTAGTCTGCCTTAATTTGTCTTTATTTTCCTTAAACATTATATAGGACACATTGACATAATGCAATATTATCATAAATTTCTTAATAATATTGTAAAAAAGGTCAAAACCAGCACAACAATCATTTTTCTATAACGCAAAAAGCCGAGAAAGACTACATCTCTCTCAGCTTTTTAATGGCTTCAAAAATCCCTCCAACCTCATCATAAAGACCTCTTTTTACCGCTTCTTTGCCCACAAGTATCGTTCCGAGATCCCTTGTTAATATTCCGGGCGTGACCATCATCTTTTCTATATCCTTTTTTTCAATGTCACTGTGCTTTGCTATAAAATTGGTAATTCTCTCCTGAATGAGCTGAAAATACTCATATGTCTGCGGTGCACCGAGCACCGTTCCGCTCATTCTCACAGGATGTATTACTACTGTTGCCGACGGTGCTATTATTGTGTGGTCTGCCGCAACCGAAAGCGGCACCCCTATCGAATGGCTGTCACCTATTATCAGTGAGACTGTCGGCTTTGTGAGAGACGCTATCATTTCTGCAAGTGCAAGACCGCATGAGACATCCCCGCCAACAGTATTTACAAGAAATAATACACCGTCTATTTCCTCGTCACCCTCAATTGCAACAAGCAGTGGCAGAAGATGTTCATACTTAGTTGTTTTTATCTTATCTGATGCACTGTTGTGCCCCTCTATTTCACCTATAATAGATATAACAAAAAAATGTTTTCCGCTTTTCTCATCATCAATCTGCAGTGTTCCGTATTCTCTTATATTTTCCATTGTAAACCATTTATCCCTTCAATATATTTTCATTGTCTGATAAATATTGTCTCCCATATAAGTAAAAATATAAGTAAAAATATATTTTTTCATAAATCGAGAACCGGTCATAAGTTGCATCCCGTCAGGCATTATTATATACTGTAATCTATACGGTATACTTAATCTGACAATTTTAATTTTGCAATTTGCGGAAAGGTAAAATTTTAAAAATAATATGAATGTATTAAATTTCCAGATAACACAGCCTTTACAATTTAATTGGACAGGAAAATTTATTGCTCCTGACGAAAACTGGACTCACATAACAAGAGCGCTTATTGATTATGAATTTATTGTTATGACTGACGGCGAGTTGTACATCGCAGACGAAAAACAGCAATATGTAATAAAAAAAGGTGAATATCTTATAATGCCTCCGACAACAAAGCAATATGGATATAAACCCTCAAAGTGTACATTTTACTGGACACATTTTTCTTATCCAAATGAAATTATATCTCCTCTTTGTGCTATGAGTGAAAACGATATTTTAAATAATATACATAAATCTTCAAATATGATACTTCCTGTACACGAAACAATTCCGCGCATTGACAGAATCATAGTTTTGTTAAAACAGTTACAGGACAGCGACAGAAAGTACGGAAATAAGCTGCTTAATTCGCTGAACATAACGTCAGCACTGGCAGAACTGCACAGCCAGCTTTATCTCTCAAACGGAAGAGTTTCACTAAAAGGTGAACAGGTTCAGTTATACACGGATATTGTAGATTATATCTCCTGGCGCATACGTGAAAATTTCAAGGTCAGCGAAATTGCCGGGTATTTTGGCTACAACGAAAAATATATAACTACTTTCTTTAAAAAAGCGTCAGGTGTCTCCCTGAAAGCCTATATTTTAAACGAAAAAATGGATATTGCCAAAGCATTATTAAACGACACAAATAAACCGATTTCACAAATCGGTTATGAAATCGGTTTTTCTGACAATCATAATTTTTCGAGTGCATTTAAAAAAATCACAGGGCAAAGCCCATCTGACTATCGAAATACTTACGCACAACGAAAATTATTCCATGAATGATTACACATTCATGGAATAATTTTTTGCAATATTTTTACTGTTTTTTCAACAAATACAACAAAAATCAATTATTCATTATACCAGACAAATTCTGTCTGTTATTTCTTTTTCGTTGATTTTGCTATAACTTTTACTTTTATAATTTTCTTTTTACCGTTTGTTGTCTTAATCGTTATCTTTGCAGTACCTTTCTTCTTTGCAGTTACAACACCTTTTGATGTTATGGCAGCAATCTTTTTATTGCTTGACTTATATGTTACTTTCTGGTTTGCCTTTGCTGGAGATACTGTAACTTTAAGTTTAACTTTCTTAGACTTGACAATAGTGAGTACATTCTTCTTAAGACCTGAAGCTTTTACAGTAATGCTCTTTGCCACCGGCTTATTTGAAACCGCTGTCTGCTTGTTAAATGTATCTGCTGTTATAACCTTGCTGTTTATTGCAGCAATCTCAGACTCACCGAGTGCTTTATTAAACAATAATACATCATCAAGTTCACCCTTAAAGTATGCATCCCATGCATTTACACCAAAATAAACTGCTGCGCCGGATTTTTTCATTATGTCACTTGCTACACTTCCCTCGGTAACAACTGTTCCGTCTACATACAATTTTCCTGAAACTGTTCCCTCAGTTTTTCCCTGTTTACTTCCGTCTACAACAAGAGTAACTGTCTGCCATTTACCTGCTGTATATGCTCCTGATGCTGTTGTATCAATGTAGCCGTTTGCATCATGCGACCATATCTTACCGTCAAGTGTAAGGTTTAGCCAGTATTCGGGCGAAAATGTTCCTGCTGTTATTGTCGGATTAACTGCACTTCCTGCCTCAGATGCTTTCATGGCAAAACTGATAGTATAACTCTCTCCAAGTTTTGAAGCATCATCAAGAAGTTTAAGTCCATATGTTCCGTCAAGTGACAATGCTTTTGTACTCTGACCGTTTACATACTTAAACTTAGCTCCCGATATACTTGTCGGAACGCTTGCTTTTGCAACTGCCACAGCTCCGTCGTTTGTTTCGTTAAATCCAAATGCTTTTACGATATTCTTTGAGAGGTCAAGACCTGTATAATCTGTATTTACTACAAGAGTATATTCTGATACCGTCTCAAAATCCTGTGCGTAAACTTTTACTTTAATTTCTGTTACTTTTCTGGATGTCTTAATCTTTTTGCTTTCTGTCTCATCAACTACGTCATTGCCTGCCATTACATATCCGCCGGCATCTGAGATATTAAACTTAACCTCAGGTACCTTATCATATGTAGTGTCTATCTCAATCTTATTGTCTTTGTCAGGTGTAATTGTTTTTCCGTCATATTCTATAGATGTAAGTTCGTTTGTATTTCTAAACGCCTTCATCATGACAAGTGATTTGCAAATTCTTGCAGAAACTTTGTCTTTTCCTGAAAATTCAATATTTATTACTTTCTTTGTAACCTCTGTCTCGTTTTCAATTACTTTTAATTCACCTATGTTTTCCTTTACAACACTCGCCGGAATCTTGTACATAACCTGATAATATTTATCCTTGTCAGCATCTGCAAGTGTAATGTTTTTAACTTCTGCATCTTTGCTGCTTAACACTTCATCAGTTATCACACTGTCACCGACTGAAATTTTCATAGGCTTTCCGTCATCTTCTTTTGCATATGTTACCAAAAGATAATTATCCTCATTCTCATCAGCTTCCATCTTATATGCAAAAGATTTAGATGCCTGTGCATATCTGCTTAAATTTGGTGCATCCTCAGCAACAGAACCGTTATCAATAAGTCCGTCCTTTGTCTCGTTACCGTCGGCAAGTGTAAATCGGAGCTCATACTGACCACGACCAATCTGTTCAATCTTATCAACAGTTGCATCTGCTATTCTGTTTTTCTGTTTTTCTTCAAGTACAGCCTGACTGTTTCTTCCGTCAGCATCTACATAATATGTCCAGTAAATACCGTAATTTTCCTCATCCTGATTGTAATGAGTTGTGAATGTATAATCTACATTTGTACCTTTTAATTTAAAATTCATCTCTCCATCCTGTTTTACAAGATTTTCATTTATATTAGAGATAAATTCATCTACAGCAGCTGCATTTGTAATACCGATAGTATCATTTGAAACTGCCTTTGAAGCAGGTACTGTAACCGCAACACCATGTGATGTTGTCGTCTGGTTTGCTGTTCCGAGTTTTGCACTGAGTACATAAGGTCCATACTTAAATGCATATGTGTCTTCTCCGTCAGGAAGATTATATGCATTTACTTCCATTGGAAGTTTGATGCTGAATTTGGCACCTGACTTAATCTTTTCATTAGGAATAACAATATATCCGTCTTTTATTTCGTATTTGTATTCCTCCTCGCCGAATTTTACTGTTGCATTTTCGTCTTTTACCCAATCCGGCATACGGAGTTTAAGGTTAAATGTAATTTTATCACCACTTACCTCAAATACCATTGTGTCATCTTTTGAAAGGTCACCTGTCTGCTCTACGACATATCCGTCACCTGTAGCTTTTGATGCGAGATACTGGTTTACGGCAATTACATTTTTTCCTTTGAAATAAATGCTGTCCTGCAATTTTGTAAAGTTCTCCATTCCTGAACCTGTACAGCACCAGAAACTGTTTTCAAGTGTTCCGAAAACTTTCTGGTATCCGCTTGCCATAGGCTGGAAATACATTGTAAGACCTGTCTTGTGATCCTGTGATGACATAATGGCATTTATAAATGTATTTTCATAATAATCTGCATATTTCTTATCGCCTGTTATCACAAAAAGTCTTCTGCTAAGTTTGAGCATATTATAAGTGTTGCATGTCTCATTATTGCAGACCGTTCTCTCACCGTCGAGTACCTCATCGGCGCCAAAATGCTCATCCTCACTGTTTCCGCCGGTAATATATGTATGTTTATCTTTTACCATCTGCCAGAAACTTTCAGCATACTGGAGATATTTTGTCTGGGTATTATCTGTCTCATAACGGCAGAGTGCACCTAAAAACTTAGGAATTGTTGTGTTTGCGTGCTTTCCGTTCAAAACATTTTTTGAACCTGCAAGAACACTCTCAAATAATGATGTCTCGTCAAACTGATGTGCAGCCTTATAAAAGTCCTCTTTGTTTGAAGCATCAGTAACTTTGTATAACTGGTATAATGCATCATTCATTCCGCCGTATTCTATGCCAAGAACAGTGCTCTGTGTTGATGAACTCCAGTTGTTTGCCCTGTCAGCAATCCATGTTCCAAGTTTATTTGCAACTTCAATTGCCGTCTTGTTTCCGGCAATCTGATATGAATCTACAAGTCCTGCAAGTATCTTGTGCATTGTGTACCATGGCACCCATGCCTCAGTTGCGATATTTGCTCTTCCCTTTTCAACATTGTCAAACTGAAGTGCTACATTTTTCTTAAATGATGAATTTGGAAGTGTTGCTCCAAAAATGTATCCCTCAAGACCGTTCACACCCTCTGTCTTTTTCTGGCAGTCGTTAAGAGCATCAATTATGTAATTTAATCTCTCTGTAAGTTTTTCTTTTTCCTCTGCTGTCACACCCGGATTTACTATACCCTGCGCAACTGCTGACATATAATGTCCTAATGTATGGCCTCCGATAAGAGAATTTTCCCAGCCGCCCTCATAGCGCTTTTTATTTTTCATGTAACTCTCAATATCTTTGTCGCTCATTCCTGCAGCATATCCGGCTGTTTCTCTGAACCCTGCCAAAAGTCTGTCTGCATCAAGTTTTAAAAGATTCTGCACATCGAGTTCAAGTGCATTCTGATAATACTCATCTGTTACAACAACTTTATCGTTGTCAAAATATTCAAGATTAGTCATATCCTTCTGTGCCGTAACCGTTACAACAAATTCCTTTGTAAGTGTTACTCCTCCGTTTTTTACTGTTGCCGTAAGTGTAACCTTTGAATCAGCCTGACCCGATTCTGGTCTTGTTACCTTACCTTCTTTTGTAATGATACTCTCATCACTGCTTGACCATGAAATATCACTTTCTGCTTTACTACCCCTTGTAGGAAGTTCAATATCACCTGTTGCAATTTCAGGAATATTCAATGCGTCAATATCTGTCTGCGCAAGTGTCTTTTCACCAGCTTCTTTAATAGTGATGTAAGTCATATTTATAGCCTTATTGTTATCTCCTGTTCCTCTTGCATCAATCGTAAGCTCACCGTTTGTGACAGTTACCATTCCGGTCACAACTCCTGAATTTGAACTTACCGAAAAATCTTTGGCAATCGCTGTCTCATCTTTCTCACCAAGATTAGCATATACGGAAGGTGATTTTGAACATCCCCAAGGGTCTGCAAATCCAACCTCGACATAATAGCTTCCGTTTTCTATCTCAAACTTATAATCTAACTTTCTCTCTCCGTTGTTTGTATTTTTTTCATATTGATTTTTTGTATAACGGTTTGTGCCTGTCTTTGAAGTCTGGTCACCGCCTGCAAATTCATATGCCCATGTCCAGTCAGTGGTTACTCCGCCTGCACTTGATGAACCGTTTACAAGAGAGCTGCTAACAGTGTCAACAACACCCCATTTATAACCTGTTTTTTTGTCAGCACCATATATCTGATCAGTTACGCTGTTGTGAGTTCCAAGCGGGCCATCCTCGGGAACCGTAGTTACATCGATATCTCCACAATCAACCGAATATACAATACTGTTGTCATCCCTGTTTATAACAGATGCCGCCTGAACTTTAAGTTCATTTACGCCGGGCAGTGTTAAAACCATAGCTGATGATAACAACGCCGTCATGCTCTTTTTTCCATATTTTTTAATATCCTTCATAGCTTCTCCTTTCAATAACTTGTTTTGCTTTATCTAAAGTCTATCACCATAATTACTTTCATAAAATACTAATTTGTTCACTTTGTTTTGAAAAAGTTTTGTCAAAAAGTTGTATTAGGTGTACTTTTGTTTCATAGCCATATGTGTATATTTATGTATGCAAAAGTGCTTTACATGTAAAATTGCAAAAAAACAAGCCATAAGTAAATTATGGCTTATCTCCCCTCTGTCTTACATTTCATTCATGTATCTTCCAATTCTTTTTATAAGCAGTCCTCCTGCTATGCCTACTACTATTCCGGCTATCGTACCCGATATTATAAGAGCCGGAAGATAATATATAAGCAGTTTTGTTTTGAGAACAAGCATTGCCACTATTATCTGACCTATGTTGTGGCTTACTCCTCCTGCAACACTCACCCCGTTTACCGAAAACAAATCCAATCTGCGCAAAACATACATAATCACAAAACTAAGCATACCACCTGCAAAACTGTACATAAGACTTGCAAAATTTCCAAATGTCAATCCTACAAGAATAATTCTGACAATAGCAATGCCAAATGCAGTTAAAGGACTGTATACATATAGCGAAAAGATAACAACTATATTTGAAAACCCTGGCTTTATTCCAGGTATTCCAATATTTATCGGCATCATTGATTCTATATAACTAAGGACAAATGCCAGTGCAATCATAAGACCTATTCCTGAAATTTTTTTTGTATTAACTTTCTTTTTTTCCATATATAAAACAAACTCTTTCCAAATTTTATCCTATTGTTTTATTTAACTTGCCATATTTGTTTTTTCACTGTCAAATACATAATTGACACACATATACTCAGGTGCATAGATAAGCAGGCACTTATCATCATTTGTATGATAAAATACTATTCTCATTTTATTACACTTATATGCCATAAACTCATCGCTGACTTTTACAGGTGAACCATACTCTCTGAGAAGTATATCTAAAACAACACCAACATTTTCTCTTTTTAAAACATATACGCCAAGATTTATAAATCCTTTAAAGAAATAATAATATATCTTTTCTACATGTTCATCATCGGATGACTGTGCAAATACAAGACTTTCTGTTTTATCTTCATAGGCAACAATAAGCGGTTTCTCAACAAGGAACTTCCTGTTGTTGAATGTTTCGCCCCAGTCATATCCCATAAATGAATCTTCACAGCAAAAATCAACTTTATCTTTATTTCTGCTCATAAGAACATAATTATCATCCATCTCAGCACTATATTTCTGATAAAAATCGACAGATATACTTACCGCTTTATCTACCAGACTGTCTATTCCTGACTTTTTCGTGCTCTTAATAGGCGGAATCCATGTATCCGGTGCCATATGTTCAATAAATACATCCGCTATATCGGAATCAAATTCTATACCTCTGCCATTGTAAATAATATTCATTGCCTTATCTATCTTCCAAGCATCTTTATACTGTCTTTTGCTTGTAAGTGCATCATAAACATCTGCAATTTTTATTATCTTAGCAATAAGATTTATCTCGTCACCTTCTATTCCGTCAGGATAGCCACGCCCGTCAATTCTCTCATGATGATGTCTTACACCCTCTACTATAGCCTCACTCATCCCGACTTCTTTAAGCATCTCAGCACCACGTACGGTATGGTTTTTCATCTGTTCAAAATCACTTTTTGTAAAGATACTCGGCTTGTTCAATACGTAGTCTGAGACACCTATCTTTCCAATATCATGCATAAGTGATGCAAATTCAAGTTCAAACATCTGATTTTTGTCAATCCCAAGCCATGTTCCGAGGTCTCTTGAAAGTTCAGCTACACGCTGTGAATGACCTGCCGTAACAGGATCTTTTGCATCTATCACAGAAATCATTAGAGAAAGCATTGAAAAATATACACGCTGATGCTCGTCTCTCTCATGTCTTGCCCTGAAATAAATATACATAGAGAACAACATAGTTGAAACATGTGAAGCTCTCTGTACACTCATTTTTTTGTCTATACCGATAACTGTATATACAAGTTCCTCCGAACTTTTGTCTATAATGGGCATAGGAATAAATGCCAGATACTCAAAATCCTTAAACAATTTTGTTCTTGTCTGCAATACTGTTGTTCTTGTCTGTTTGTCATTTCCAAACACCTGCGTTTCAACAAACTTCTTATTTCTATGACTTTCCGCTGCAATCTTCTTTAAAAGGCTTGAATCTTTTGTCAGTGCCGGATGAACAAGCTTTGCAGACAGTGACCTTTCAATCTGTTTCTTATTGTTTATAAGATAATTTGCATATGTAGTTTCCGACTCCATATTTACTATATTCTTCGCAAATTTAACGACAGCACCTATCGGGAGATTTCTGGTATTATAATTGTATATAATCTTCTTGATGACAGACAGCAATACATACGTAAAACCGGCAAATACAATAATCTCAATAATAGGAATATATAATATCCCCTTATAAATAAGCCACCACTGTATAAATGATATACTCATGCATCCTGCCAAAGCAAGAAATATACTTTTTTTTGTGTGCAGCTGAACTGCAACACAACCTGCAATGAAAACTATAACAGTTATCAATGTAGCTTTTACATTTAGAGGTAAAACCGGGATAACCCTTGTATCCACTCCCGCAATTATAACTTTCTGGTTTATAATACTTATTATCTTTCCATAACTGTCCCCATAAAATGCTGTTACATATTTGTCATATGATAAATCACCATCTCCGATAACAAAACATAATATTGCAGAAAACAAAGTACATATAAACACCCCATAATATAGCCTGTTAAATTTTTTATTATCCATTTTCTTCATGTAACAATACTCCTCATCTATTTATTTTCTCCAATATCTGTTCTTTTTTCTCCATTTAAATACATTTTACAACCATTTAAGTATATTGTCGAGTATTTTATATAAAAAAAGTAAAAAATGAAAGGCTGAACTGTTAAAAAATGGAGATCTTGATAAAAATTCAAAATCTCCATCTCTGCTTTTATTCAAAAACTATATTTATTTTACATCTTTGATGCTGAAGCTCATTCTGCCCATCTTGTCTTTTCCAAGACAAACAACCTTTACATGGTCTCCTAATGTAAGAACATCCTCTACATGCTCAATTCTTTCTTTAGCAATCTTTGAAATATGAACCATGCCTTCTTTACCGGGTGCAAATTCAATGAACGCACCAAATTCTTTAATGCTTATCACTTCTCCTTCAAGAATCTGACCTTCATAGTAATCAGTAGTTATGACCTCTATAAGTCTCTTTGCTTCTGCCATCTTATCTGCATCTTCTCCACAGATAGAAACATTTCCGTCATCAGTAATGTCTATCTTGACATCTGTACGCTCGATAAGTGCATTTATTGTCTTTCCTCTCTGTCCGACAACATCACCAATCTTCTGAGGGTCAATCTGCATCTGAATAATCTTTGGTGCATATTTTCCTACTTCTTTACGAGGCTCAGAAATAGCAGGTTTCATACATGTATCCATGATGAAAAGCCTTGCTTCACGACATCTCGCAATAGCACCCTCTACGATAGGTCTTGTAAGTCCGTGAATCTTTATATCCATCTGGATTGCAGTAATTCCCTCTGTTGTACCTGTAACCTTGAAATCCATGTCTCCAAAGAAATCTTCAAGCCCCTGAATATCTGTGAGAAGTACAAAATCGTCATCTGTGTCGCCGGTAACAAGACCACATGAAATACCTGCAACCATCTTCTTGATAGGTACACCTGCTGCCATAAGTGACATACATGACGCACATGTTGAAGCCATAGATGTTGAACCATTTGACTCAAATGTCTCTGATACGCTTCTGATAGCGTATGGGAATTCCTCTTCGCTTGGAAGAACAGGTATAAGAGCTTTCTCTGCCAATGCTCCATGTCCGATTTCACGACGTCCCGGTCCTCTGCTAGGCTTTGTCTCTCCAACTGAATATGAAGGGAAATTGTAATGATGCATATATCTCTTCTCTATAACATTTGCGTCAAGTCCGTCAACCTTCTGCTTTTCAGAAAGAGGTGCAAGTGTTGTGATATTGCAAATCTGTGTCTGTCCACGAGTGAACATAGCTGAACCGTGAACTCTAGGTATAAGGTCAACCTCAGCGGCAAGAGGACGTATCTGTGTAATCTCACGACCGTCAGGACGCTTATGGTCTTTTAATATCATCTTGCGTACTGTCTTCTTCTGATACTGGTATACAGCTTCTGGAAGAATTTCAAGCCACTCTTCATTCTCAGCAAATGCCTCCTCAAGTTTCTCTGTCACCTGACGCACATTTTCCTCACGAGTCTGTTTGTCATCAGAAAATACTGCAACTTCCATCTCTTCCGGAGGAACAATCTTCTTAATCTCTTCAAACATCTCTTCCGGAATAGCACAGCTTGTATATTCATGCTTTGGCTTTCCGACTTCTTCAACCATCTTATCAATAAATTCAATGATAGTCTGATTTACATCATGACACTTGTAAATGGCTTCAATCATCTTTGCTTCGGGAATTTCATTTGCTCCGGCTTCTATCATGATAACTTTTTCTCTTGTTGAAGCAACTGTAAGTCTAAGGTCACCCTTATCCCATACTTCCTGGCTTGGATTTACAATAAACTCTCCGTCAACCATACCTAACTGTGTTGTAGCACATGGACCATAAAATGGAATATCTGAAATTGATGTAGCTATCGCTGAACCTATCATAGCAACAAGCTCAGGACGGCACTCTGTATCTACTGAAAGAACGAGGTTGTTAAGTGAACAATCGTTTCTGTAATCCTTCGGAAAAAGCGGACGCATAGGTCTGTCAATAACACGTGCAGTAAGTACCGCATTCTCTGATGCCTTACCCTCACGTTTGTTAAATCCTCCCGGAATTTTTCCTACTGAATACATTTTTTCTTCAAACTCTACTGAAAGTGGGAAAAAGTCTATTCCCTCTCTTGGTTTTTCTGATGCTGTAGCTGTACAAAGTACAGTAGTATCGCCATAGTGCATCAATGCTGCACCGTTTGCCTGCTTAGCAACTCTTCCAACTTCTACTGTAAGAGTTCTGCCGGCAAGTTCCATGGAAAATGATTTGTATGCCATGAAAATCTCCTTTCTCTGCAAAACAAAATTTATGCAGGCTCCTGTCCCGAAACAACTGAAAAATATACCTTAACATAACATAAAAAATAATGCTTTTATGTTTCGTAAAACAAAAAAGATATACTTTTCAGCAGTCTCGGCTTTTGCCCACACAATATCTTTATAAGTATACCATTTTATTTTAATATATGCAAGTATTCCGCACCTTTGTAAAAAAGTCCTGTCAGCTGCCGTTGTTTAACCAATGGCTTCACTGACAGGACTTCTGTCACAATGCTAATACAAGTTAAGATATTATTTTCTTAAACCTAATTTAGCAATAAGTTCACGATAAGCTTCAATATCTTTCTTCTTTAAGTAAGCAAGAAGATTTCTTCTCTGACCTACCATTTTAAGAAGACCACGTCTTGAATGATGATCTTTCTTGTTCTCTTTTAAATGCTCATTAAGTTCGAGAATACGTGCTGTTAAAAGAGCTACCTGTACCTCTGGAGAACCTGTATCCTCTGGTGTACGTCCATAAGTCTTGATAATTTCAGCTTTCTTTTCTTTACTAATCATAATAACCTCCTGTCCCATAACGGGTATTTGTAATTTTCACCTGACACTAAGAATCGGACGGAGCGACCTGATACTGAGCGTCGGTAATTTGAATAACCTGTGCCGTTTTGATTAGACACAACTATTACAATATAACATAGAACAACAAAGTTGTAAATATGTTTTTCAATATTTTTTACCTTTTATGGGTATATATGCCTCCTGCTTATCAATTAAAGTTTCCTATTTATCAGTTAAATAATGAGCCATTGTTATTGCCGCCATACTGTCCGTTATTATCGTACTGTCCTGAAGAACCGTTCTGTCCGCTGTTTGAATCAGAGCTGCTGTTACCGTTATCTGAACTGTTTTCTGTGCTTTCAGGAGCATCTGATTTCTTTCCAAGTGTGACATTGCATGTAATACTCTTATATTCGCCATTATCAGCTCTTTTTACAGTTATCTCAACTTTGTCACCGGCTTTGCAAAGTGCCATTTTCTCCTGAAGCCCGTCCATTGTCGTAACGTCTTTGCCCTTATATTTTACGATAACATCACCTTTTTTGATTCCGGCTTTGTCGGCAGGTGAACCTGATGTCACACTTGATACATAGATACCTTCCGGAAGATTGTAATACTGTGCATACTCGGATGTCACATTTGTTCCTTTTATTCCAAGATAAGCCTGTTCATCCTCTGATACAGTCTGTGCCTTTACTATATCGTTAATAATAGGAATTGCTGTGTTTATAGGAATTGCAAATCCCATTCCTTCAACAGATGTATCTGCATATTTAGATGAATTAATTCCAATAACGGCACCTGATGAATCAACAAGTGCTCCGCCGCTGTTTCCCGGGTTGATAGCTGCATCTGTCTGAAGAAGCTTCATTGTATTGTCCTCACCTGATACTTCTCTGTCTTTTGCACTGATATATCCGACTGTTACGGAAGTTCCGTAACCAAGTGCATTTCCTATCGCAATTGCCTGTGCGCCAACTTTAACTTTGTCAGAGTCACCTAATGTTGCAACTTTTATGTTGCTGAGTGTGTCTGCTGAAAGTTTCGACAGCGGAACCTCAACGACCGCAAGGTCTGAGTCTGAATCCGTTCCCTTTACCGTTGCCGAATAAACACTCTTGTCATTGAAAGTTACTGAAACACTTGACGCATCTGCTACAACATGATTATTTGTTGCAATATAAATATTTTTGCTGTCCTGTGCAACTATAATTCCTGAACCGCTTCCGCTTGCATCCTGCTCATAAGTTCTTCCAAACACATCTGTTGATGTCTGTGTCGTCTTTACATCTATTGCTACTATTGATGGAAGTACACTCTCTGACACTCCGGACACTCCGTCAGAACTGCTTGTATTTGTGCTTGTTGATGACAATGTCGATGTCTTTTCTATACTCTTGCTTGTTGTTTTTGAACTTTCAACAGCTGATTTATTTATATACTTATTTGAAATGTAAGTTGTTCCTTCAAAACTCATTCCACCAATCAAACCAAATACTGCTGCATATGTTGTTATCTTTAAAAAATTATTTTTACGCATATAAATCTCTCCTTTCAGAAATCTAATCACCAACGGTGGTGCCTAAGCACTAACCGTAATTTTTAATTTTCTCTGTATCTTTATTACAAGTACAATAATACATTGTAACTATGTTCTGTTTGTGTATTGTTTGTGTTCAAATTGTGATTAGTTCTAAAAAAGAAATTATATTTGTAAAAAAATATAAACTAATGCGTTATGGTATGTCTTTTTTAATAATATGCTTTATCCGTGACTATCATATCAACTTTGATATCGTTGCTATCTGAGGCTATTACACCTTTCTTTTGCATCTGGAAATCATAGCATACCGCCACCTTCATAAATCTTTCAGCGCCGTATTTACTAAGATATTTATCATAAAAGCCACCGCCATATCCAAGCCTTTTATGTTCCTCGTCAAATGCAAGTCCCGGCAACACCATAAATGCATTTTCAGGTTTTACTTTGTTGCCGGTTGAAGGTTCTAATATCCCCATACAGCCTTTCTCTAACTCTGAAAATAAGTTAATTTCAAAAAACTCCATCTCATCACCTAAAACTTTTGGAACGGCAACATGTATTTCTCTTTCTTTCTTTAACTCAAACAAATATTCAATAAGATTTTTCGTATCTGCTTCTGTGCCATAAGATACATATACATAAAACCAACTGCTGCTCTTGAAGCTATCCAGTTTGATGAGATTTTCAAAGATTTTTTTGTCTTTTGCTGTTCTATCATTTTTGTCCATAGATTTTCGCAGCAGCTTCATTTCTTTTCTTAAAACAGATTTTTCCATATATCAATGCAGCTTCTTTCTTCTCTTTTTCATATCAACTACAGTTCCGTCAGGATTTACAACTGTTATCCCTTTAAGCTGGCTTGTCAGATTTCCTCTGACTGACGCTATATAGTCCTGTCTCAGTCTTTTCTGTTCGGCAAGTTCCTCCTCATTAAGCCCTTCTGCCTGTGATTTATGATACAACTCATTTATTCTCTTTATCTTTTCATCCATTGTCATTTATAATTTCCTCCTTTTATCTGCATTGCGATTTTTATTCCATCCATTGCAGCAGATGTTATTCCGCCTGCATACCCAGCACCTTCACCACACGGATATATTCCTCTGATATTTGACTGCATGGACTCATCTCTCAATATCTTTACCGGTGAGGATGTCCTGCTTTCTATTCCAAGCAGCAGCGTGTCATCCCTGCTGTATCCTTTTATCTTCTTTTCAAATGCCGTTATGCCTTCTTCTATAGAAGAAGCAACACTCTCAGGAATTATCTTTCTCACATTTGCGAAAGCATACTCACCTTTTGTCTCAGGTATGACCTCACCAAATTCACTGCTCACTCTGTCTTTCTTAAAATCACCAAATAACTGTACCGGAATTTTTCCGCCTGCTGCCTCATACGCTTTTTTCTCCCACTTCTGCTGAAATCTCATTCCTGCAAGCACGTCATCACTCTCATAGTCCTCTGGACCGACTGTCACAACCATTGCACTGTTGGCATTTTTGCTGTCACGAAGATAATTACTCATGCCATTTACCGCAAGCATGCCTTTTTGCGAAGATGCATTCACAACATAACCGCCCGGACACATACAAAATGAATATACTCCTCTTCCATCTTTAGTCTGATGAGTAAGCTTATAATCCGCTGTCGGAAGTATTTTATACATGTCACCATATTGATTTCTGCCTATCATTTCCTGCAGATGTTCAACTCTCTCTCCTATCGCAAATGATTTCTGCTGCATTTCGACATCACTTTCATGAAGGCTTATAAAAGTATCTCTTGCGCTGTGTCCGATGGCAAGAATAAGTTTTTCACATTTTATCTCCTGTTTTTGTGAACTCTCCCTGTCTGTGACATTTACCGACACGATTTTCTGTGTTTCGTTTTCTTTTTCTGTGTTTATGCTGTCAAGCCTTACACCAAATCTTACCTCACCGCCAAGTCTCTCTATCTCTAATCTCATATTTTTTACTACATCAGCCAATTTGTCCGTTCCTATATGCGGCTTTTGAAGATAAAGTATTTCCTTCGGAGCACCAAACCTTACAAATGTCTCAAGCACTTTGCGGTTATATCCAAATCTGTCTTTTACCATCGTATTTAACTTTCCATCAGAAAAAGTTCCAGCGCCGCCCTCACCAAATGAGACATTGCATTCTGTGTCAAGTTCTCCTGTATTCCAAAACTTCTCAACAGTTTTTTTTCTGTTTTCAATATCAAGACCTCTCTCAATGACTATAGGTTTATACCCTGATTTGGCAAGTTCGTAAGCCGCAAAAATTCCAGCCGGGCCAAATCCCGCAATAACGATCTGACCTTTATTTTCAGGCGGTATATTGTCATTTATTTTCCTGATTATAGTCTTTTTTTCTTTTAAAGACACATCATTTTTTTTATAACGGCTTACAATCTTCTTTTCGTTGTCACACTCAATATCGAGCTGATACACAAACGATAATTGTTCTTTTTTTCTTGCGTCTACCGACTTTTTCAATATCTCTATATTTCTAATGTCATCCGCTTTTATCTTTAATTTCTTCTCTATATATTTTTTAATTACAGACATTTCACCCGCTGATATTATGCCTTTTTTTAAATCCTGCCTGTCTGCTTTGACTGCGACTTTTTCTACCAGTACTTTCAACTGACCTATATGTATCACTGTTATTTTCCTCCTGCTGCGCTTATTCCCGCAATGTAACCGCTGCTCCATGCCCACTGGAGATTATAACCTCCGCAAATTCCGTCAACATCCACTATCTCTCCTGCAAGATATAATCCCTTGCAGATTTTTGAACTCATATTTTTAAAGTTTACCTCTCTTTTGCTTACTCCTCCGCAAGTCACCTGTGCGTTGTCAAATCCAGCAGTATCCTTAACTTCTGCTTCAAATTTCTTTATAAGACTGCAAATTTGTTCACATTGCTCTGTTGTCAAATCCTTAAGTTTACTATTTTTATTTATTCCCGCCCTCGACAATATGGCATCAACAAGCTTATTATTCATAATTCCCTCAAGAATATAAGACACCTCAAGTTCCTGTTCGTCCTGCCTGCGCCTTAGTATTTCTCCAAGCAGTTCATCCTTTGAAAATTCAGTCAGAAAATCGGCTTCTATATAAGCTCTTTTTGTTTTTTCCAACTGCCTTGAAATATATCTGCTAATCTGAAAAACAGGAATACCTGATATTCCGGTCGACACAAGCTGCAACTCACCACTGTCTTCTGCAAGTTCATTTTTATTTTCATCATACGCCTTTATTTTTCCGTTTACTCTAACCCCCGCCCAGAGTTTTGTATACTTCTCTTCAATCTTAAGCCAGGTCAGCGCAGGAACAGGTTTTATTATCGTATGTCCAAGACTTTTTAAAATATCAAAACAGGCTCCGTTACTCCCATGGCATTTTGAAGCCATACCGCCTGCCGTGATGATAACTTTTTTTGCAAGGTACCTGTCTTTATCGGTTTTAACAACGAAACCCGTACATTTTCCCAGCTCACTCATATTTTGAGTTATTTCCAAGACTTCCTCTTCAAGATGTACCCATTTTTTATCTATTTTTCTCTGCAGGCAATTCCTGAGAGAAACAGCTTGCAAAGACATAGGATAAACATATCCGTCCCTTTCTCTCGGATATACTCCGGCATCTTTAAAAAAGCTTATTGCCTGTTTTTCGTCAAACCTTTTTAATATCTCCCAAACACCATCCGTTTCATCCACATGATAAAATTCAGGCTTTTGTCTAAGATTGGTATAATTGCATCTGCCATTTCCGGTAGCAAGTATTTTCTTGCCTAGCTGGTTCATCTTCTCGATTATCAAAGCTTTCTTTCCACAACCTGAAACCGCAGCTGCCGCCATCATGCCCGCAGCACCTCCGCCTACAATCAAAATTGGAACACTTCTCATTCTTATCTCCGTTTCTCAAAATGTAATCTGTACTTTCTTCTTTTCATGATGAATAATTTTCTAATATGCCGTATAATTCATCCTCATTTTTTACTTCAACTCCCTTTTTGAGCGCATTTTGTTCTTTTTTGCTTAATTTTGAAATCTTAATTCCCGTATAATCAAAAATAGTTTTTTTATCTCCATAATATACAACAACTTCACCATCTATTGCTATGAGATAATATTTGTATTTTATTTTTGTTGCATCATATATTTTTTTTATTACAAGCCTGTCACTTGAAAAGCTGACAACTCCCATACTCTGAAGTCCTGCAAGGAACTCATCCGCTGACATATTATTCATATAATTGTGGCAATACTCGTCAACCTGTTTTCTGTTCAATCCGACAAGTTTTTCGGGCAGATTTCTATATTCAGCGCTTGATATATCCTTTGCCGCATCATATTTTTCAACCTGATATATCGTCTGAACAGATAGTGTATCACTACTGTTTGCTCCTGCCGCTACACTGTCTGAACCATTATTTTCCAAAGCCTTTTCACACTCTTTCTCTATTTTTTCATCTGTATATATTTTTATCTTGTCGGTAATATTTGTTTCTGACTTCTGCGCCATTTTTTCAAACTTATTTACTGCCGCCTTATAACACACAACTTCTGACAATGCAACAATAACTAAAAAACCGCAAGCCAGCCAGACATTTTTAACTACTTTGCTCATATAAAACACCACACCTTTCATTTTATTATGTAGTGTTTCCTATAGTTTCCTTTTTATTCAGTTTCACCCCATATTCCTGTCTCCAGAAATCTTTCAGCCTGCTTTTCAGCCATGTATGTTATAACCTTGTCGTAACCTATCATATTAAGCAGTTTTATGGCATTCCTTGTATTTGCGGCTCCTTTTCTAAGCCTGTAATCAAACATTACCCTGTCCTCATCAACACTTTCTTCAAAGTGATAATTTGTATAATATTTTTTCAACATGTTTGTAAGCTCGACATCATGTGTTGCCGCAAAACACATAGCGCCCTTTCTTGCAAGATACGCCAATATTTCAGACGATGATGCAATTCTCTCAAGCGTATTTGTTCCCCTTAACACTTCATCGATAAAGCATAAAACAGGCACATCACTCTGGGCTGCTTTTTCTAAAATTCTCTGTAATGACTTTATCTCTACTATATAATAACTCTCATTATTTTGAAGGTCATCCCTAAGTGCCATTGACGAATAAATATAATAAAAACATGAAGTATACGAATCTGCCAACACAGTATGAATAGTCTGCGCAAATATTGAGTTTATGGCAATACTTTTTATAAATGTCGATTTTCCGGACGCATTTGAGCCTGTAAGAAGCACAGACTTATCCGCATTTATATTGTTTTTCACCGGCTCATTTATAAGCGGATGGTATATGTTTTCGGCATTTATCCCAATTTTATCATCAAATGTCGGGACACACCATTCATCAAGACTTTCCCTATATGAGCAAATAGAAATCATGCTGTCAAGAAAACCTATTGTATCATAGATTTTAAACAATTCATCACTTAGTTTCTTTGCCTCTGAAACCATGGTACACATCTTGATAATATCAATATGGACTAACATTCTTACATAATCCATAATTGTATCAAATAAATCCCCTGCCATCTGACCTCCGCCGGCTATAAGCGAACTGTTACGACAAAATTTTTTGAAACTTTCAGCACTGTGTTCAAGTTCATCCATATATTTTTCAATACCCTGAATTTCCATCTTTGCAATTTCTTTACTCTGGGCTACAGTGCGTACTATAAACCCGAATAACTGTATATAAGGCTCCAGCATAACTTTGTCCTTATAATATGAAAATATGTTATATATAACCACAACTATAAAAACAAGTACCATGACAGACGGCCATACAAAGCATAGTGCCCCACTAAGCAAAAATGCAAGACCACAGAGAATATGTTTTAATCTGTTTGGAGATTTTATATCATTAATACCGCTCATATACTCATATACTGATATTTTTCCCGGTTTTCCCATCTGGGAAAGCGCAATCTGGAGTTTTAACCTTTCATCCTCATTTTTTGACATCAAGTCGATAACTCTCTCCCTCTCAGATAATTCTTCTTTGTCAATACATGTTTTATGAAGCAATGCATATAGATATTCCTCGCCGACAGAAGTTCTCGTATGATTTAATTTCTCATATACCCTGTCCATTTCAAGGTCATTCCAGGTAATGTCATCTATATCATTCTCAGATGCCTGATTATCATGATAATATTTTATATTCTTCCATATATTTTCCGTATATTCCTGTCTTGTAGGCATTCCCCATGTTTTTTTCAGCCTATTGGTAAGTTTTTCAATATATTTTTTTTCATCATATACTATTTTCGCTATAACTAAAATCAAAAGCACACACACGGCTATAACAATTTTAACAGATATATCATCCATCTCTTTTCCCCCAACTATAGTCTTTAATTATATTATGATACAAAATACCAAAGCAGATAACAATGTATATTTACATACAAATTGCCATCTGTTGAATCGACATCATCATATTATAAAATCAAGGGCGCAAACATAAAATTTACGCCCTCATTTATTTTTAATACGGGCGTCTTAAAAACGCCACAAGTTTTATTTTTTACTGTCTGATGATGAAGAACTGTCGTCCTTCTTAAATCCGTCAATTGAATTTATAAAGGCAAACGGCTCCGTTCTAATCCAAGCTTTTCCTACTATACTTGATTTTAAAACATTACCCACACTTGCATTTCTGCTATCTTCACAATCATTTCTGTTGTCACACAACATAAAATACTCGTCATTGTCAAGAGTAATCTCCTCCATAGCAAGTCCACCGTTTTTCATAAGAGAAAAATCATATTTTTCATCTAATACTTTTCCGTCAATATATACTTCCCCATTTGATATTTTAATCTTTTCTCCCGGCAGGCCTATAACTCTTTGAATAACATAATAGTTATGCTCACTGCCGTTTTGTCTAACTACAACAACATCATTTCTTTTCACGGAATGAAGTTTATATGACATTTTATTGATAAGTATGTTCTCCCCATCATTAAGAGTAGGCTCCATGTTGCTTCCCGAAACATTCATTGTCTCTAAGCCAAAGCGCACAATGAGAAATGCTGCGGCAACTACTGCAATTATTTCTACAACAGTAATAACTACCCGAACAAACAACCCCTTTTTGCCTCCAAAACTTCCATCATAGTCGTAATCATATTTCATTTTGATTTTCCCAAACTCCCACTCTGCATTAATATTCTTTCAAGATTTTTATGGCATCTTTTGAAATAAGACATTCAAAATGCTCCTTGCAATACTGCTCAATATACAACTGTTGTGAGCAAAGTTTAGCATACTCTGTCAACTGACGGCATAACTTCATATACTCATCAAATTTAAGCTTTCCTTTTTTTATAAACAGATAGTACTTTTCGTTTGCCGTATCTTTATATAATTTGCTTGATATATGTTTATCTATGCATACGGATTCTGC
The DNA here is from genome assembly GCF_056818865.1 of Butyribacter sp. NCBI lineage: Bacteria > Bacillati > Bacillota > Clostridia > Lachnospirales > Lachnospiraceae > Butyribacter > Butyribacter sp. The sequence continues at coordinate 82,832 of NZ_DBLYGC010000005.1, read as the reverse complement.
AAACACCTCAACATTATGTAATGAATCAAAACAAAATACTTTGGCGGCACAGGCTTCTTTTTTCTCTTTTGCTTTTTTCTTTTTTTCAAGCTCTTTAATATGTTCCCTGTAAGCTTTCTTCTGCTTTTCTGTCGTAACCGAATTGTCTTTCTGGAATTCATCCATTGAAACACTCTTGGTTTCATCTGTAGCTGCCTCTGACAAATCTTCAATCTTATCTTCACACTTATCCTGAGCCAGACCATTTGCAATGATGCCCGGCATATTTGACTCGTCCAGCATACCTGCAAGATTCTGAATCTGGTTGAGCATATTATGTATGGCATCCTCACCCCTGTCTGTAAATGTAATGGTAAGTGAGTTATCCGGCATACGCATAAGCTGCATGGAAACCATACCACTTTCTATCTCATATCCAATCTCTTCCTCTGCTTTTTCTACAATACTCTCAAGAAATTCTCTTGACCTTTCCTGATTTGTAAAAAAATCTTCTATTGCAAACCCGTATGAATTCATCTCTTCTTCTGTCATTCTACATTGAACAGTGTTCTTATCTATTCTCTGAAAATCCACACGAAACACCTCCTTAAAGTTATAGTCCCCTGTCTGATATAATAATGCTTGTCAAAGATAATGTCAACATAGTCGTTTAAGGCATATTTTGCAATACTTATGAACCATAGCGGTTATTATATCTGTCCGAAAAAAAAAGGGGGCACCCTGCGGGTACAGGATGCCTAGGTATGAATTGAAAAAAGGGTAGTAGGTATTTCCTACTATCAATACCTATATTACATGTTAATTTGTTATAAGTCAATACTTTTTTGTGTCTTTTTTATTAAGCATTTATAAACTTTTTATTTATTATGCTATTGCAAAATACACCAAAACCAATGCACCCAGAACTATTCTGTACCAGCCAAAGACTTTGAAATCATGCTTCTTAATATAACCCATAAGAAACTTAATTACAAAAAGTGATACGACAAAAGCAACTAACATACCTGATATCAATATTCCCGCCTCTAATGCCGAAAATGACAACCCAAATTTTATAACTTTTATGAGACTCGCTCCAAACATTACCGGAATCGCAAGATAAAATGTAAATTCTGCCGCAATCGTTCTTGAAAGTCCAAGAATAAGACCACCTATAATCGTAGCTCCTGACCTTGATGTACCGGGGAATACAGCGGCAACCAGCTGAAACATTCCAATCCAGAATGCTGTTGAGTATGTAATATCACTTATCTTAGTAACTGCCGGTTTATTTTTCTTATTCTTATCTTCTACTATTATAAATACAATACCAACAAGGATAAGCATAATTGCTACCGTCTTATAATTGTAGAAGCACTCTTCAAGTTTATTGCCAAATGCAAGTTCAACTATGACTGCCGGTATACATGCAATCACTATTTTGATCCACATTATGAAAATATCCTGTTTAATAAACCGGAAATTATCTAAAAAGTCCGCTTTCTTATTTTCTACATAATGTCTTTCATAATTATTTTCTTTACAAAAAGGCCATATTTTCCACCAGAAAAGTAAAACTACTGCCATAATGGCACCAAGCTGGATGACGACAAGATACATTTCCCTAAACTTATCAGAAACATCCATTTTAATAAATTCATCGAGAAGAATCATATGTCCTGTACTGCTTATAGGAAGCCACTCTGTAATTCCCTCAACAATTCCAAAAATAATTGATTTGATAATCTCTAACATAATACTCTCCAATCCTATATCATTTTTGTCACCTGCTGCTTTAGATATCCAAAAAGAATATTTAATGTCTTAACCAAAAGAAATATATTCTATCTTCCATTACACAAATACAGCCTGACAACATATATATATTATCAGGCTGTATAAATTATTTCAATATAATATATCATAAACCTGCAACGCAAGCGAGCTTGTTCTCCTGCACAAAATTTATGAGCGACAACTTCTAAATCATTTTAAGGCAATTCAATCTCAAGTAAATCCTGCGGTGGAATCTTTGTTGATGATTCTTTTACAGTTTTTGCAACTGCAACTTTTGCTTTATTGATTGGAAGAATTGTACCAACACCGGCAACACATCCTCCCGGACAACCCATTCCTTCAATCATACAGCCATCTTTCTTTCCTGCTTTTGCAAGAAGAAGCATCTTCTTACAATCTGCAAGACCCTCACAATGCTCTGTCTGAACTTCCGTTCCAGGATAATACTCTTCTATACACTGTTCAATCGCACTAATAACACCACCGGCAACCGCATAACCACGACCTGCACCTGTTGCTTCATGCATTAAGCGTCCTTTGTCATAATTGTTGAAATCAATATTCTTTGCCTTAAATATTGCATTTAATTCCTCAAATGTAATTACAAAATCAACATCACTTCTTACTGTTCTCCTAGAAGCTTCAAGTTTCTTTGCTGCACATGGTCCGATAAATACAACTTTTGCATCAGGATGCTTTTTCTTTATACTTCTAGCTGTAGCTACCATAGGTGTAAGCTCCTGAGATACACTGCCGATTATGTCAGGGAAATACTTCTTAGCAAGCATTGACCATGCCGGACAACATGATGTAAGAAGGAACGGAAGATCTCCGTTTACTACTTCCTTAACATAATGATGTGCCTCTGCCACAGCACCTATATCTGCACCAAGTGCTACTTCATGTACATCCTTAAATCCGCAATCTTTCAATGCTGCGATAACCTGAGCAGGTGTAACATCAGTACCAAACTGACCTTCAAATGCAGGTGCTATTTCTGCAATAACTTCGTCTCCATGCTGTATTGCTCTAATCATCTGGAATATCTGAGACTTATCAGCAATTGCTCCGAATGGGCAACTTGCCATGCACTGACCACATGATACGCACTTTTCATCATTTATCTTTGCGCGCCCGTGCTCATCACTCTCAATCGCATTGATTCCGCATGCCTCAGCACAAGGTCTGATTCTCTTTATAATAGCATGGTAAGGACATATCGCTATACATTTACCGCACTTAATACATTTATCCTGATCTATAAATGCATGTCCGTCAACCATTGAAATAGCTTCTTTCGGACAGACTTCCATACATGGATGTGCTACACAACCATGACACATGTTACTTACTTCAATTTTATTGTCCTCACACATATCACATGCTGATGGGATAACCTGCATAAGAGGTGGCTCATAATACTTTTCTGAAATATTACTCTCTGCAAATCCCTCTGTAATATGTACCGGTCTGTCTAATGGTCTGAGTGAAAGCCCCATAGCAAGACGAACTCTCTCTGACGCAATAGCTCTTTCTCTCCAAATGCTCTCACGGTAAAGTGGAACATCTGACGGTGTGATTTTGTATGGTATCTCTTCTAACTCATGACTTACATCTCCTGTGCTGTAAGCTGCACGAGCAACTTCTTCAAATACCTGTTCCCTGATTTTTTTTGTCTGTGTGTCAATTCCACGCATGGCAATCCTCCTATTATATTGTTCATAATATCAATAGTAACATATTTATTACCAATTTTTTCGTAATAACCTTGCACATTATACTACAATAGATAAAAAATCTCAATAGAGTTTTTGAAATTTATTATAAACAAATTCTATTGAGTTTTTGACGTTATTACTATAGAACATTACAACTGCAACATCTGCATTATAAATAGATTTTCCTGAAAACACTTCTTGTACTGCATGATTTCCTACATTGGATGAATAATGCTTACATTGTACATTAACATTTTTTAAATAGTGTTCAAATTGCGTTAATGTAAATAAAACTTCTCTAGGTCCTGTCCCTTTTGCTTTTCCAACTATTCCCTCTTTACATAATTGGTCAATAATTCTTCCTGACCGATTATAACCTATTGAATATCTCCTCATTAATTGTCCTGATGAAGCTCTATCAGACTCTATAACAAATCTTGCTGCTTCAATAAAATATTCATCAACATATATAGTTCTTCTTTTTTCATTTTTAGGTTCCGTTTCTTTTAATTGCTCCACATCTGTATTTTCTTCATAAACCAAATTTTCTTCCTCAATATCTTCAGTTATATTCTCTACATCACTAAAAAAATATTTTCTACATTCCTCAGACACTTTCCTTATACTATTTTTTCTTTTTGCAAATCTAAACATAATCACTCCATATTTATTATAAATTTGTAACTGCTATAATTTTTCCTACACTGTACTCAAAAAAATTTCTCAAATCTCATATTGCTCTATTTCACACTCATGTGCCTTATTCTTTTTATCATAATTTATTCCAACCAAAAGAATGTCTCCAGTATATTCCATAAGCGACTGCGGATATTTTCTTTCTTTTATCTGTGCCAGTGCCGTCGATACATTTTTATTCCATTTTAACTCTACCACCAATGCCGGATAGCTGTTTAAATATTGAGGTTTCGGTATAAACACAAAGTCTGCAAATCCTCTCCCAGCCGGCATTTCACGAACCGGTTTAAAATAATACTGCATTGCACTAAGATATGCAATCGCAAGCACACTGCTCAATGAATTTTCATTATTGTACTCAATAACTGATGTATATTCCGAATGTATCTGCTCTATCTTTTCTGCCACAATATCACATTCAAGGTCTAATGTTGCCTCAAGAAGTTCATTTGATTTATTTTCAAAATCATACAGTTCATTCCATTTATTTTCCTCAACAGCATTTACAAATTCTCCACGAATTTCTTCATTTGGAATAAATGCCGTCTGCTTTCGTTGGTCATATGCCAGATAACCGAGATGTATAAGCAGCATAAAAACATCATCTTTATTTTTTATTGTAATCATATCGTTCTGAAAGGTTGTGGTTTTTACTTTTACCTCATCTCCCGAAATCATTCTGATAATTTCTGTTTTCAGACCGTCAAAATCCATATTGATAAATGGTCTTATAGACTCAAATGTGCTTGTCTGTGACCAATAGCTTTGCAAAGTACCATCAAGCATAGCACTGACAACAGCTTTTGGATTGTATATATGCTGTTCTCCTAAAATATAACCATCATACCAATGCTTAATTTCATTGAAATCCCTTTCATAATGATTACATAATTTTTCAACTTCCTTTTCAGTAAATCCCACAAAAGGCGAAAATCTTCCTGCATTAAGCATTGTATATTCATCAAAATTATTAAGTGCTGACTGTGTTTTTTGCTTTTTTATCGGAAGTATTCCTGTCAGATATGCAAGTGCAATATATTTTGTAGGTTCAGTTCCCTTAAACAATCCTCTCAAAAAATTGATATATTTTTCCTGAATATCTCTATCTGCATCCTCGTCTCGAATAAGCGCATCCCACTCATCTATTATTATTATAAACTTCTGTCCTGTGGCTTCTTTTATTTTTGAAAGAGCTTCTGACAATGCATTTTCATCTGTAGAAATATGTTCCGGATATATCTGCCTAAGTTCTTCTATGATACTTTGTGAAATATATTCCACTATTTCAAATATATCTTTTACATTCGATAAAAACCACTGAATATCAATATGAATAACATTATATTTATTTAAGTGCATTTTAAAGTCATCCTTTTTTGATATTTCCAGTTTCGAAAACATTTTTTCCGACTTACACCCTTTACTGTAATAAGCCGCAAGCATATTTGCAGTGATGGATTTTCCAAATCTTCTTGGACGGCTGTGGCATATATAGCCCTGCATAGTATCCAACACTTTATTTATTTCTTCAATCATTCCGCTCTTATCAATATAAATTTCAGAATTTAAAGCAACCTGAAAAGCACTGTTATCCGGATTTACAAATCTTCCCATAAGTTTTTCACCACCTGTTAATAATTAAATAATATATCATCACATTTTATTTTATTATATATTATTTGCGACGCCTTTCCAACACTTAAAATGTACAAAGAGTCGCTTGCGACTCTTTCGCGCTTGAGTGGAATGCGTAGCATATGAAAAAGGCAGCATACCCGAAACTGGATATACCGCCTTTATTATATAAAAAATTGTCTGTTTAATTATTTAACAACTTCTTTTAAAGCCTCTGTGAGCTTTGGTACAATCTTATTGAGGTCGCCTACGATACCGTAGTCAGCTACATCAAAGATAGGTGCTGTCTCATCTTTGTTGATTGCAACAATGATGTCAGACTCTTCCATACCTGCTGTATGCTGGATAGCTCCTGAAATACCGATTGCGAAGTATACATTAGGACGAACTGTCTTTCCTGTCTGTCCAACCTGTAACTCTTTTGGCATCCAGCCGTTATCTACTACTGCACGTGAGCAGCTTACTGTTCCACCGATTACATCAGCAAGATCCTGAAGCATTGCAAAGTTCTCTTTACTTCCAACTCCACGTCCACCAGATACAAGAATCTTTGCATCCATGATGTCAACTGTGTCTGAAAGATCCTTAACGATGTCAAGAATTTCAACATACTTGTTGTTTGGAGTAAATCCAGGATTGTACTCAATAACTTCTGCTTTTGCTCCCTTTTTAGGCTCAATCTTCTGCATAACACCCGGACGAACTGTAGCCATCTGTGGACGGTTGTCAGGGCAAGCGATTGTAGCGATTGTGTTACCACCGAATGCAGGACGAGTCATAAGAAGCTGATTATGTTTCTGCTTATCTTCCTGTCCAGGAATTGCATTGATTGGGAAATCACCAATCTCAAGTACTGTACAGTCAGCTGTAAGACCTGTCTGAACACGAGCTGAAACACGAGGTCCTAAATCACGACCAATTGCTGTTGCACCAACTAATACGATTTCAGGCTTGTACTCGTTGATAACTGAAGATAATGCATGAGCATATGGCTCTGTTCTGTACTCTTTTAACTCAGGATCGTCTACAACGATAACCTTGTCAGCACCATACTCTGCTAATTCATCTGTAAGACCTTTAACATCAGAACCGATAAGAACGGCTGTTACATCTGTACCAAGGTCACTTGCAAGTTCTTTTGCTTTTCCAAGCAATTCAAAAGCGATTCCGCTTAATTCGTTGTCTACCTGCTGTGCAAAGACATAGACACCCTTATATTCTTCTAAACCCATTTTAGTCACCACTTCCTTATAATTTTTAGATTACATGTTTCTCTTTTAATTTGTCCATGATGTATGAAACTGCCTGATCTGCATCTTCCGGAGTAACCTTCTCGCCAGCTCCCTTTCTAACTTTGTCAGAAGCTTTAGCAATCTTTGTAGGTGATCCTGCAAGACCAATGTTAGAATCATCAACATCTTTAAGATCATTTCTGCCCCATACTGTAATCTCAGCATCATAAGCATCAAAGATTCCACCAGGAGTCATATAACGAGGCTCATTTAATTCTGAAAGAGCTGTAACTAAGCAAGGCATCTTAGCTTTTAATACATGATATCTGTCATCATACTGACGCTCTACTACAACACTGTCCCCATCAATCTTAATGTCTTTAGCATAAGAAATTACAGGGATATCAAGGTGCTCAGAAATCTGAGGTCCAACCTGTGCTGTATCACCGTCGATAGCCTGACGACCTGTGATAATAAGATCATAATCAATATTTCTAAGTGCTCCGGCAATTGTTGTAGATGTAGCCCAAGTATCGGCACCACCTAAAACTCTGTCAGTTACAAGAATACCCTTGTCTGCACCCATTGCGATTGCTTCACGAAGCACTTCCTCTGCTTTTGGAAGTCCCATTGTAAGTACAGTAACCTCTGCACCATATTCATCTTTTATTCTAAGTGCTGCTTCCAAACCTGCTTTGTCATCAGGGTTCATGATTGCAAGCATAGCACCTCTATCCAAAGTACCGTCCGGATTAAATTTAACTCCGCCTTTAGTATCTGGAACCTGTTTTACACATACTACTATTTTCACAGCTTTGTCACTCCTTGTCTTATTTTTTGGTTTATGTTTTTATTTACGATATTATTTAAGTAATGCACCTGAGATAACCATTCTCTGAACTTCACTTGTTCCTTCATAAATCTCAGTAATCTTAGCATCACGCATCATACGCTCAACATCGTACTCTCTGATGTAACCATAACCACCATGTAACTGAACTGCTTTTGTTGTAACTTCCATTGCAACTTCTGCTGCACAAAGTTTAGCCATAGCAGCTTCTACTGAGTAAGATACCTTTGCACCATCAGCAAATTCCTGTTTCTTAAGTGCAGCTCTGTAAACTAAGTTCTTTGCAGCTTCAACCTTTGTAGCCATATCAGCAAGCTGGAACTGAGTATTCTGCTGCTGTGCAATTGTACGACCAAACTGCTTTCTTTCTTTTGTGTACTCGATTGTTCTGTCGAGTGCACCTTCTGCAAGACCAAGTGCCTGAGCAGCAATACCGATACGTCCACCATCAAGAGTGTGCATAGCGATAGGGAAACCTTTGCCCTGAGGTCCTAAAAGTGCATCTTTAGGAATACGGCAATCCTGGAAAATAAGCTCATATGTTGATGAACCACGGATACCCATCTTCTTCTCTTTTGTTCCGAATGTAAATCCAGGTGTTCCTTTTTCTACGATAAATGCAGAGAATTTCTTAATCTTTCTGCCTTTCTTTCCTTCAATAATGTCTGTATAAGCGATAACAATATAAACGTCAGCAACTTCACCGTTTGTAATGAAGCACTTAGAACCGTTAAGTACCCACTCATCTCCATCAAGTACAGCTTTTGTCTGAACACCCTGAGCATCTGTACCTGCACCCGGCTCTGTAAGACCAAATGCACCAATCCACTCACCGCTTGCAAGCTTTGGAAGATATTTCTGCTTCTGTTCTTCTGTACCATAAGTAAGAATAGGATCTGCACAAAGTGATGTATGAGCTGAAACAACTACACTTGTTGTACCACAAACTTTTGCAAGTTCCTCTACACACATAATATATGTTAAAATATCACAACCCTGTCCACCGTACTCCTTTGGAATCGGAATACCCATGAAACCACTCTTTGCCATTTTCTTAACAGTTTCCATTGGGAAATGTTCTGTCTCATCAGTCTCCTGAGCAACAGGTTTAACTTCATTTTCAGCGAAATCTTTGAAAAGCTGTCTCGCCATCTCATGCTTTTTACTTAATGTAAAATCCATGCCTTTCTTTACCACCTTTCATATTTTTATAGTGTACCGCTGCGTATCCGGAACACAATTTATTTTACTAAACCCATGCCGCATATTTATCATACACGGCAACAGGTTTAGAAAATACATATTTGTAAATCATCACTTTATCATACAATCTCTAACTGTATTTAATCATGTAATAATTTTTAATTACTGTGCATCAACTGCTGTCTTTGTGCGATCAGCGTTGTATACATAGAAACCTTTTCCACTCTTAACACCAAGATTTCCACCACGAACCATCTTACGAAGAAGTGGGCAAGCACGATACTTGCTGTCACCTGTCTCATTGTAAAGAACATCCATGATAGCAAGGCAGATATCAAGACCAATGAAGTCACCTAACTCTAAAGGTCCCATTGGATGATTTGCACCAAGTTTCATAGCTGCATCAATACCTGCGATGTCAGAAACACCTTCCATCTTGATGAATGCTGCTTCATTAATCATTGGAATGAGGATACGGTTTACTACGAATCCGGCAGCTTCATTTACCTGTACAGGTGTCTTTCCAATCTGCTCTGAAATCTTCTTGATTGCCTCAACTGTCTCAGCAGGTGTGTTAACACCGGCAATAACCTCGATAAGTTTCATACGGTCAGCAGGATTGAAGAAATGCATACCGATCATTGGACGTGTAAGTCCGTTGCCAATCTCTGTAATAGAAAGGCTTGATGTGTTTGATGCAAAAATGCACTCTGGTTTAGCAATCTTATCTAACTCAGCGAATGTAGTCTTCTTAACCTGCATATCTTCAAATGCAGCTTCTACGATAAGGTCACAATCTGCACAAAGGTCTTCTTTTAAGCCCGGTGTGATTCTTGAAAGGATTGCATCAACTTCTTCCTGTGTCTTCTTTCCTTTCTGAACAAGTCTGTCATAGCCTTTAGCGATTTTCTCTTTTCCGCCTTCAGCCCACTCCTGCTTGATATCGCAAAGAGCTACTTCAAAACCTTCTGTCTGAGCAAATGCCTTAGCAATGCCCTGTCCCATAGTACCAGCACCAATAACGCCTACTTTCATGATATAACCTCCATAATTTTATATTTATCTGTATGTCAGATATCTGTGGCTGAATTCACAACCGATTCGATGAATAGCTTCTCTATTCAGGAATAATTTCTCTAATTCAATAATTTTTGTCTTTACTTAACAGTTCTTAAATGGAACAACCTTAACCTTCTGATCCTTAGGTGCAAGGAAATTGCCCATTCCTGCTTTCTGGTCTTCTGTCTCAAAGCAGTCACCAAAAAGTTTTTCTTCGATAACGATAGCCTTGTCCATATCAACCTGAAGACCATCATTGATTGCTTTCTTACAATTGCGGACTGCGATAGGCGCATTCTTTGCAATTGTAGCTGCAAGCTTCTCTGCTGCAGGGATAAGTTCCTCAGCAGGATATACTGCATTTACAAGACCGATTCTGTAAGCCTCATCAGCCTTGATGTTTCTTGCTGTGTAGATAAGCTGTTTAGCCATACCAACACCAACTGTTCTGGCAAGTCTCTGTGTTCCACCAAATCCAGGTGTGATTCCGAGACCAACCTCAGGCTGTCCGAACATTGCATTTTCTGAGCAGATACGTATATCACAGCTCATTGAAATCTCACATCCGCCACCGAGAGCAAAACCGTTTACTGCTGCGATAACAGGGATAGGTAATGTCTCAAGTTTACGGAATACATCATTTCCTTTTTTACCAAATGCTTCGCCTTCAGCCTTTGTAAGTGTGCTCATCTCTCCGATGTCAGCACCGGCAACGAAAGACTTGTCGCCTGCTCCTGTAAGGATAACGGCTCTAACTGTATCAAGATCAATTGCATCAAGTGTAGCATCAAGTTCATCAAGAACCTGGCTGTTTAAAGCATTTAATGCCTTTGGACGATTGATTGTAATAGTTGCAACGGCATCTTTAACTTCATATAAAATAAAATCCATGATATTTACTCCTTTTTAAGATACATATTAACCCGGATATTCTAAAACAAAAGAATATCCGGTAATATTTATTTTCAATGCTTTTTCAAATATCTCAAACAACTGCTGTATCTGAAAACGGATTAGTCTCTCTCAACAACTGTTGAGCAGCCCATTCCACCACCGATACAAAGTGTAGCAAGACCTCTCTTAGCATCCATCTTCTGCATCTCATGAAGAAGTGTAACAAGGATACGGCATCCTGAAGCTCCAACAGGATGTCCAAGTGCAATAGCACCACCGTTTGGATTAAGTTTTGAAAGATCAAAGTTAAGGTCTTTTCCGACTGCTACTGACTGTGCAGCAAATGCTTCGTTTGCTTCATATACATCAAAGTCATCAATTGTAAGACCAGTCTTTGCAAGAACTTTCTTTGTAGAAGCTACAGGTCCAACACCCATGATTGAAGGATCTACTCCGCCGAGTGCTCCGGCAACGAATGTAGCCATTGGTGTAACACCGAGTTCTTTAGCTTTCTCTTCGCTCATAACAACGATTGCAGCAGCACCGTCATTGATTCCTGATGCGTTACCTGCTGTAACTACGCCGCCTTCTTTTCCTGAACAGCATTTAAGTTTTGAAAGGCTTTCAGCTGTTGTTCCAGGACGTGGTCCCTCATCTTTATCAAATACTGTAACACCTTTTCTTGTCTTGACTTCAACAGGAACGATTTCATCATCAAATGCGCCTGCTGCGATAGCTTTCTCGCATTTCTGCTGGCTGTTTGCTGCGAACTCGTCAAGTTCTTCACGTGTAAGTCCCCACTGGTCAGCAACGTTCTCTGCTGTAATCATCATATGATACTGGTTGAATGCATCCCAAAGAGCATCATTTACCATTGTATCAACAAGTTTTCCATTGTTCATACGGTATCCGAAACGACCCTGCATCATAGCATAAGGTGCCATAGACATGTTCTCCATACCACCTGCAACAACGATGTCAGCATCTCCAGCCTGAATCATCTGAGCAGCCATATTTACACAGTTAAGACCAGAACCACAAACTACGTTTATAGTAACGGCTGGTGTCTCAACAGGAAGTCCTGCTTTGATTGAAGCCTGACGTGCAACGTTCTGTCCTAAACCTGCCTGGATAACACATCCCATATATACATGATCAACCTGATCTGCAGGTACATTAGCTCTCTTAAGAGCTTCCTTAATAACAATTGAACCTAATACTGGTGCCGGAGTAGTGCTTAATCCTCCGCCCATTTTTCCGATTGCAGTACGACAAGCGCCTGCTAAAACTACTTTCTTTGCCATAAAAATAAGTTCCTCCTTGTCCAATAATAACTGAATTTTCATCAGTTTTAATTTAGAAACCGACCAACTAATTACAAATTTGTTTTACATAATACCGACTTTATCTTTTGTCGTTCTAATAATATATGTAACATTCACACACAATCGGTTCTATCATAAATAATCATATAACAAAAAAACAAATTAAGCAAGTTTTTTCAAACTACTATTTTATTTTTAATTTATATTTTATAATCTTAAGTTTTTTTACAATTTCTTACATTGACGGCAATCTATTACACAATTCATTTGTTGCTTATTTTTTTCAATAGTGTTATTCTATTATTAGAAATAAAGCTATGCACTTGTGTCACAGTGCAGGTCATTCTTATTTTCTGCGGTATCAGAAAGATACCGCATATCTGGAATATTACAACTATCTTGTGACACAGAAATGAGGATAATTATGGATTTTAATGAAATTTACAAGCAGAAACTTACTTCTGCCGATGAAGCGGTTAAAGTCATCAAATCCGGTGACTGGATTGATTATGGATGGTGTACCGGCACTGTTGATGCCCTCGACAAAGCACTTGCAAAACGTATGCCTGAACTTACAGATATAAACATCCGCGGCGGTATTCTTATGAAAGAGCCTGAAATCTTTAAAATCGAAGACCCTGCTTCACATTTTACATGGAATTCATGGCACAGCAGCGGTATTGAAAGAAAAGCTGTCGCAAAAGGATTTTGTTTTTATGCTCCTATCAAGTATTCTGAACTTCCAAGATACTACAGAGACAGCAAAACTCCGCCTCGTGTAGCAATGTTCCAAGCTTCTCCTATGGACGCTCACGGTTTCTTCAATTTTGGTCCAAATGCTTCCCACATGGCTGCATGTTGCGAAGTTGCCGACATTATTATTGTTGAAGTTAACAAAAATATGCCTCGCTGTCTTGGCGGATTTGAAAATGGCATTCACATCAGCAAGGTTGACATGATAGTTGAAGGAGACAATCCTGCAATCCTTGAAACTGGTGCACCTGCTCCTACTACTGCCGTTGACGAAGCTGTTGCTAAATATATAGTTGACGAAATTCCTGACGGTGCATGTTTACAACTTGGTATCGGTGGCATGCCAAATGCTGTCGGCTCACTTATCGCACAGTCTGACTTAAAAGACCTCGGTGTACATACTGAAATGTACGTTGACGCTTTTGTCGATATTGCAAAAGCCGGCAAGATTACAGGACTTAGAAAAACACGTGACAAAGGACGCCAGGTATACGCCTTTGGTTCAGGAACAAAGAAACTTTACGATTATCTGAACGAAAATCCTGAATGTATGAGTGCTCCTGTTAATTACACAAACGATATGTCAGTTATCGCTTCAATAGACAATTTCATCTCTATAAACAATGCTGTCGATATCGATTTATTCGGACAGGTAAACGCAGAAAGTGCAGGAACAAAACATATCAGTGGTGCAGGCGGACAGCTTGACTTCGTACTTGGCGCTTACCTTTCAAACGGAGGAAAGAGCTTTATCTGCATGTCTTCTACTTTCAAGACAAAAGACGGCACTGTACAGTCAAGAATCAAACCAACTCTCACAAACGGTTCAATCGTTACCGATACACGTGCAAACGTTAACTATTTTGTCACTGAGTACGGTATCGTCAATCTCAAAGGTTTATCTGCATGGCAGAAAGCTGAAGCTCTCATCTCAGTTGCACATCCTGATTTCAGGGATCAGCTTATTGCAGAAGCAGATAAAATGCATATTTGGAGACAGAGTAATAAGAGATAGTTTATAATTTTATATAAAATAATCTGTTTTTTAAAAGCAAAAAAATCCCGGCAGTTCAGATTTCTCAAAGCCTGAATTGCCGGGATTTTAATTCTCATTTTTATTTTGCTAATTTGTTGTCTGTCTTTTCCTGGAACTTCTTATTTTCTACAATAAATCTTTCATGTGTTCCTTTTCCGATAAGACCTTTCTCATCATAAGCTTCCACTTTAAATACAAGTTTTCTTCCCTCTATTTCTATAAGTTCACTGTCACATGTAATCTTCATTCCGACAGGTGAAGATGCCACATGTCCTATATCTACCTTAGTTCCAACTGAGCCGCAGCCCTCATTGAGATATTCTGCTACACTTGTAAATGCTGTTTTTTCCATAAGCGCAAGCATAGCCGGAGTTGCAAACACATCCATAACTCCGCTTCCCATATTTTTTGCTGTAAGTTCCTGTGTTACTACGAGTTCCTGATGTCCTTTAATACCTGTTTTTAACATTTATCTTTTCCTCCATAAATAATATTTTATTCTTCTGCATTTATAAACGGAAATAAGTCCGTAAAATAAGGAAGTTCACATACCCAGTCACAGAATGTATGCCATTCTGCAAGTTTATGATTATGACGCGCATTATACATTGCAATTGCATTCTCATACGACATTGTGCATGTTCGCATCTGATGATAACTCTCCGGAAGCAGCTGTATAAGACTGTACCAAAGTGCCTTATCCTTTGTATCCATATATTTAAGTCTTATATTTTCAAGTGAAGCTACCATAAGTTTCATTGCCTCAAGTGCCTCATCCGTCATATGGTCTGTACTGAAATCCGAAAGTTCAAAAGGTTTGCTGTGTATCTTGTGCATTGTACTTGTTGAATTTGCAACCGTACCTACCTTGTATGTATCATACTCTTTCCACCAATAAATAGGTGCTGTTATATCAACTGATATAAATATCTGTCTTATAAATTTTCTGTGGTCATTTCCCGCCTGACAAAGTCTTTTTGCAAGATCAAGGTCATTTGGTCCAAACACAAAGTTTCCGTTTTCATCGTAACTGCTGTCACTTCTCGCCCAGCTGTTTAATGGATTTCTCGCACCACGCATCGCGTTTTCAAAATTCATTACGGCAGTATTGTCAAATTTAATCATCTTTTACTTTTTACTCCTTTTTAATCGCCTCTATTTTGCATATCTGTATGCAACGATATCGGGGTCAAAAGGTATTTTGACCCCAATTGATGCTACGGATTGCTTATCAAAAATTCATTTATTTTTCAAATGTTACAACAACGTAATATCCACGCTCAGTGTGTTTTACCTCTTTTACTATCCCGTCTCTGTCCTCAATTCTCTCATTTACTTTAAAGCAGCCGGACATTGCCACTGCCGGCTCAATAATATAGCTGTAATTTAATGCTGTTTTTTTCTCACTTACATGAACTTTGTCTCCCTCTTTTACAAGACCTGGACGTTCCATCTTAAATGTCATTTCCCTCATGATTTACCTCACCTCTTAAAATAATACTTATCTAAAAACCAGACATCACCACATCCACATTCCTGAACTGTTTAGACAACAGTTACATACGGCATATGTGACACACAATTTCATGCATAATCCGCCTGTCGATTCGCCGGGAGTATCATACGAATACTGCATGTCTTCATACCACATATTTCCTGTCTCAAGCTTTCTTACAAGTGTAGCAAACTCTACATTATAAGGCTCCATTTCAGCAGCCTGTCTTGCCTGTTCAAGTGCAATAATGTTGTTTCCAAGTCCGATATTTGCCATAGCACAAAGATAATACCAGCGTGCACTGTGTTCTTCCATTTGATTTAAAACATTCAACGCTTCTTTGTAATATCTGTTTGCAATATAATTTGATGCTGCTCTCAAATGCATGTTGTATTCTTCCGAACCGGAATCATTATTTCCTGCAAATTCTGAAAAACCTCCGTATCCGGAAGCACTTCCAAATCCACCGGCTCCGCCGCCATAATAGCCACCCTCACCGTAACCATATCCGCCATTTTCACGTTCATCCATAATCTGATGATATGCCTGCTGTATCTCTTTAAACTTTTCCTCTGCCTCTTCCTTGTCCGGATTATTGATGTTTGCATCAGGATGATATTTTCTGCTCAAATTTCTATATGATTTTTTTATTTCCTCCTGGGAAGCTGAGCGCGTAACTCCCAACACCTTATAAGGATCTATCATACTTTCCTCCAATCCGGATTATTCTTTTTAAGATTATCTTCGTCTATTTTATTTACAATCTTATTGTATTTCTGCCATACTCCTGAATAAATTATGTTTTTCAGAATAGATGCATTTGTAACTATTGGGAGTCTCTCAAATGCCCGTCCGACATTTGACATCATCATTAAAAGAATCTGATGTACAAACTCATCAAACTTTTCTTTTTTCTGAGCCTGTATTCCCACCAAAGGATTGAAACACTTTTTTTTCTTATCTTCTTCCAAATCCTCGTATGCGTCAAGCAGATATATGAATTTTCCGAGATAAAAACCTATCTTTGCAAGAAAATCAGACCATTCATCTTTCTTATAAACAAATATCGCCTCACATATCCTGCCAAAATACCCTGACACTTCATCAAGATCTTTGCAGTCCTGTTTTTCTGCCATATAAAGATTAGCGAGATTTTCTGTTATTATTTTAATCTTTTCTTCATAATAAGGAAATAATCTTTTTTCCTTTTTCTTTAACAAATGACCATAAAAAACTTTTAATATTTTTTTCTCGTCGTTCCAGTCGTCCACACATTTATAATATGTCATTACAATATTCATATCAGCTGCATAATTCAAGCAGTCAGATTTGACATACAGATGTTTATTTCCGGGATGTGCAATACATCTGCACTCTGCTGTCGATACATTTCCATCTTCATATAGTGAAGACAACAAAAGTCCCAAAAATGTCATATCGTATGTCAGCGATATCTGACTGCTCACTCCCGACCGTTCTCTTAAACTTCTGCATAAACCGCAATAGTAAGCATGATATGTCTTGAAATCTTTTATTTTCAATTCATCATAATTTGGAATGATATAGCCAAACAAGTATATCAGCTCCTTTTTATAAATTCAGTTTTGCACCTTGGACATGTAATCGCAATCCTGCCCTTTCCTTTTGGCACCCTTATACTTTGTTTGCAATTAGGACATTTATATATGCGATGTGTCCTTCTCTGTACCATATTGGCTTTTTTTCTGGCAATACTGCTTTTAAATTGACCATAGAATCTCATAAACTTTTCATTTTCAGCATACCGTTTACTATGATTTTTTGACAAAATTCTCACATATGCATACACTATGGCAAGCAATGTAACGATATTGCAGATAAAATGAAATATCGGTATTCTTATAATCATCTCTAAAACCATAAGCACTACTGCAAACATTACCAGAAAGTTACTAAACTGATCTACTCCATATCTACCCTGCATAAATCTGGCAATTTTTTCTCTCATAATATCAAGCCCTTTCAAAACGATATGTTTATTATATAATAAATATATTATCGCATTATGAGCAAAATACAATGTGTCTAATTATGAACAATTATTAAATAAATATAAACTGTCACCGTTCATGCCTGCATTGTCATAAACAACTGCTAAACAGCATTTCAATATATTTTCAGAATATACGATACATAGATGCATACCTTCAATCAATAATCAATTGTATTCATTTACTTTTCAATATACTCATATGATGTCATATATGCTATATCATCCGCATCATCCCCTGAAGATTCATACTCAATTCTTAATTTATCCCCGGCCTTTAATCCTACAAGATGTTCATTCTCGGCAAATGCCTGCTTAAAGATTTTACCGTCCTCAGAAACAAGGTAAGCCATCGTTCCATCATCAGTGTTTATAAACCTTATATCTCTAAGTTCTATATCTATTGTCTTTAAGTCACGTTCTATATTCTCTCCTTTTCCGCTTTTGGCAAGCATCTTTTTGTAATTTGAGAATACTTCCGACTGTGAAGTCGCAGTTGCTACCATATTGTACTGCGAAACATTTACCATCGCATACATCTTCACAAGACCTCCATCATCTTTTAACACCATGATATATGTCGGTACCCCGGCAACATTTATCAGACTTGGGAAAGAAGCCTTATATCCTTTCTCCTGTACCTCACCTTCTGCCGCAGCCATGGCAGAGTGTTCTTCTGCTCCTGATACTTTGTAATACCTTGCTTCTGATGTTCTCTGGTTCATCATAACAAAACCGATATTTGACTGGTCACCGTTTACCGAAGTGACACCTGTATATATCCATACGTCATCACCAATTATCTTGTATCCAAAATCATCAGTTGTCTGCTTACAGCCTTTCTGTCCTATTATACTGTTTATAAATCCATCTGAAAGCAATCCATACCAATTGTATTTCTTTTCAAGAAGATGACCATTGTAGACATTGTCAACCCAGCTTGGAATATTGTTAATCCTATAGTAATCACAGTCACCGCTTGCAGGGTCACATATTATAACTCCGTTTACATCAACACCTCCGAAAAGACCTACCTTAGCTGTGACTGTCTGGCATACATAATACGGTTTTCCATTGTCATCAACCTCAAAATTATATCCGTTTATTATCTTAGATGGATATTTAAGCTGTACATGTCTTTCAAGATTATAATTAAAATATGCCGACGGAACATATTTCATCCCTTTGTCAAGCTCTACATATTCTGCATTGGAATTTACGGGATTTATCTTGACATAACCCGGTATTCCTTTATCTTTGTTGTTCCACCATTTAAAGAAACTTGCATATTTAAGTGCCGATACCTTAAATGGCTGTTTATCCACACTAATCTGCGTATATGCATCCTCAACCTCATACTGGCTGACCACATCCGACAGTGAACCTATTTTTCTGTTTCCAAATATTTTGGCACTTGCCGTATCCATAAGAGCTATATCTGTTATCTGCTCAGTTTCGTCTATATCCTTTGCAAAATCATACGTCTTAACTTTGAGCATCTGCGAATATGTTTTCGCCCTGAAAACTTTCAGCCCGGCAATCGAACCAATCGCAAAAACAAAAACAGATAAAAGTGCAAGCACAAAGAAAAATTTTGTTATAAACGACAGCTTTTTTTCCCTAAACACTTCTGATACATTGGAAAACCATGCATCCTTTATCTGATTTAGTGCAAATATACAGCCAAAACCAATAAATACTACTATAACCGCACCCCAAAATGGCTCAAGATGAATATTTATCGCAGGATGAAAAGTATAATAATATACTCCTATCAATGCAATAAGCAAAATTGTAAATATCACATAAACTTTTGTTTTCACATTGATGTTCTCCCTCTCTTTTTTCTTCTTATTTTTCTTTTTTCCCATAATCTTCCTCCCATACAGGTTCATAAAAAGCATTTACAAAAAACTATCCGTTTATTCGTTTATCCAGTTTTTTTATAAGTTCATTTACATCTACCGAATGAACATTGCATGCCTGTCCTATTGTCTCCTTTGCCGATGAAGGACATCCCACACAATTCATTCCGACTTCTTTAAAATCCTCAATAGTGTCAGGATAAAATCTTAACAAAGCACCTATAAGTGAATATTCTGTTACAACCATTTGAACCTCCATTTCATGTACAAATACAAAATCTGCATAAACAATATAACATAAAAAATCTGATTTTGAAAAAAGGGCAAAACCTAATTGTTTCGCCCTATAAAAAACAAAAGCACGAGACGGGATTCGAACCCGCGACCCTCGCCTTGGCAAGGCGATACTCCACCACTGAGCCACTCGTGCATTCTCTAAAAGAGTTATATGTAATTGTAAGACTCTCAAAAACTAACCTGCGTCTTTGAATTTAGTCTCAAGCACGAGACGGGATTCGAACCCGCGACCCTCGCCTTGGCAAGGCGATACTCCACCACTGAGCCACTCGTGCACTCTCTAAAAGAGCTATGTAATTGTAAGACTTTCAAAAAACAATCTTCGTCTTTGAATTTCGTCTCAAGCACGAGACGGGATTCGAACCCGCGACCCTCGCCTTGGCAAGGCGATACTCCACCACTGAGCCACTCGTGCATTCTCTTGCCTGCGAGCCGTTCGCCGCAAGCAAGATATATATTACATTATACTTTAGTATTTGTCAACACTTTTTTTAATTTTTTTATTTAAAATATGAAACACCTGATTCAAATATGTGCTGATTCTGGTTTCCAACAATATTTATAGCAACACTGTCACCGATTCTCTCTGAATGAGCCATCTTACCGAGCACTCTTCCATCAGGACTTGTGATTCCTTCTATAGCTGCATATGAGCCATTTGGATTGTAATCCTCATCCATTGTAGGTACTCCGTTAAGGTCTACATATCTTGTTGCAACCTGACCGTTTGCAAACAAATCATCTATCACATTCTTAGGTGCTACAAAACGTCCCTCGCCATGTGATGCAGGTATTGCGTATACTCCGCCAAGTTCTGCTTTCATAAGCCATGGTGACTTGTTTGTTACTACCTTTGTATATACTGACTTAGATATATGACGTCCTATACTGTTTGTAGTAAGTGTAGGTGCATCTGCTGTCTGAGGTTTAATCTCACCAAACGGTACAAGTCCAAGTTTAATAAGCGCCTGGAATCCGTTACAGATACCGAGTGCAAGTCCGTCTCTCTTCTGTAAAAGTTCATGTACTGCATCCATAATCTTTGGATTTCTAAAGATTGATGCGATAAACTTAGCTGAACCGTCAGGCTCATCACCTGCGCTAAATCCGCCTGAGAACATAAGTATCTGAGAATCCCTGATTGCTTTCTCAAATGCATTTACAGATTCTACAATCTGGCTCTCCGTCATGTTCTTAAATACGACCGTTTCTACATCCGCACCCGCAAGTTCAAATGCTTTCGTTGTGTCATATTCACAGTTTGTACCAGGGAATACAGGTATAAATACCTTAGGTCTTGCAACTTTGTTCTTTGCAGTATAAACAGTCTTTGCATCAAAAAGCTTATCCTCGAGTTTAGTCTGCTCAACATCTGAACGTGTAGGAAATACACTCTCAAGTCTGCCTGTCCAGTTCTCAAGTGCTTCTTTCATGGAAATCTTTGTATCTCCATATACAAATTCAGCATCGTCAGTTACAACTGCAATCTTCTTATATTCTGCACTAATCTTATCAAGATCATCCGCTGATACTTCTGCTATGATAGAGCCGTAATCTTTGGCAAATAATTCATCACTGTCAAGACTTTCTTCAACTTTTACACCAAATCCGTTACCAAATGCCATCTTGCTGACAGCTTCACAGATACCACCAAAACCTACTGCATATGCAGAAACAATAATTTTTGATTTTATCATATCTGTAATCTTTGAATAGAGTGACATAAGCTGCTCATATACAGGAAGTGAATATTTGTCTTTTTCTATATCAAATTTTACTAAAACATTTCCAGCTTTCTTAAGTTCAGGCGAAACAATATCTCCTGTCTTGGCAATATCAACTGCAAATGAACAAAGTGTAGGAGGTACGTCTATATCGTTAAATGAACCTGACATACTGTCTTTACCGCCAATTGAAGGAAGACCAAGCTTTATCTGTGCATCATATGCACCTAAGAGTGCTGCCATAGGCTCGCCCCAGCGCTTTGGATCTTCTCCGAGTCTTCTAAAGTACTCCTGGAATGTAAATCTTATCTTACTGTAGTCTCCACCTGCTGCAACGATTTTTGCTACAGATGAGATAACTGCATATACAGAACCATGATATGGACTCCAGCTTGCAAGATAAGGGTCAAGTCCGTAACTCATCATAGTGACCGTATCACATTTACCCTCAGACATCGGAAGTTTTGCAACCATTGACTGAGTAGGTGTAAGCTGGTATTTACCACCGTATGGCATATATACACTTGCTGCACCGATAGAACTGTCAAACATCTCTACAAGGCCCTTCTGTGAGCAGACATTTAAATCTGATAATGTGTCAAGCCATGCTTTCTTTATATCTTTAGTATCTTTTTTTTCTTCAAAATAGTTTGCTTTTTCATCAGGCATTGTGACAACTACATCTGTTTCCTGATGTGCACCGTTGGTATCAAGAAATGCTCTTGAAAGGTCAACAATAACTTTATCTCTCCATGAAAGAACAAGTCTAGGCTCTTTTGTAACCTCTGCTACCGCTACTGCTTCAAGGTTCTCCTCCTCAGCAAACTTAAGCATCTTGTCTACATCTTTGCTGTCAACAACAACAGCCATACGTTCCTGAGACTCTGAAATTGCAAGTTCTGTTCCGTCAAGACCTGCATATTTTTTCGGAACTTTGTCAAGATTTACCCTAAGTCCGTCTGCAAGTTCTCCAATAGCTACAGAAACTCCACCTGCACCAAAATCGTTACATTTCTTTATGATTGAACTAACTTCTTCTCTTCTGAAAAGACGCTGTATTTTTCTCTCTGTAGGTGCATTACCTTTCTGAACCTCAGCGCCGCATACATCGATTGATTTTGTAGTATGAGCTTTTGATGAACCTGTCGCACCACCGATACCGTCACGTCCTGTACGGCCTCCGAGAAGAATAATAATATCTCCCGGATCGGAATTTTCACGGATTACGTTGCGTCTTGGAGCAGCACCCATAACAGCACCTATCTCCATTCTCTTTGCAACATAATTCGGATGATATATCTCATTTACAAGACCTGTAGCAAGTCCTATCTGGTTTCCGTATGAACTGTATCCCTTTGCGGCACCTGTTACAATCTTACGCTGCGGAAGTTTTCCTGAAAGTGTATCTTTCATCGATACTGTAGGGTCAGCAGCACCTGTTACACGCATTGCCTGATATACATAACCACGACCTGAAAGTGGATCTCGGATAGCACCGCCAAGACATGTCGCTGCGCCACCAAAAGGCTCAATCTCTGTAGGATGATTATGTGTTTCATTCTTAAAGAATATAAGCCATTCTTCTGTCTTTCCGTCAATCTCAACAGGAACTACTATTGAACATGCATTAATCTCATCTGACTCTTCCATATCATCAAGTTTTCCGTCAGCTTTAAGTTTACGCATACCCATAAGTGCAATATCCATGAGTGAGACATATTTGTCAGGTCTGTCCTTAAAAAGTTCCTTTCTCGCATCTTCATACATTTCATATGATGCCTCAATAGGTGCATTATAATATCCGTCCTCAAATTTGACATTTTTAAGCTCTGTCTGGAATGTCGTATGGCGGCAATGGTCAGACCAATATGTATCAAGTACACGGATTTCTGTCACAGAAGGATCTCTGTTTTCTTCGCTCTTAAAATAATTCTGAATATGAAGAAAATCCTTAAATGTCATCGCAAGATTAAGAGACTCATATAATTTTTTCAGTTCATCTTCTGACATATCTCTAAAGCCATCAAATACAGCAACATCTGCCGGCTCATCAAATTCCTGTACAAGTGTATCAGGAATATTTTCCAAAGCTTCTCTTGAATCTACAGGGTTAATACAGTATTCCTTAATCCTATCCTCGTCCTGTTTGGCAATCTCTCCTTCAAAAATATACGTTGTCGCAGAACGTATAACCGGATTTTCCTTTTCATTTAAAAGTTTAACACACTGCTCTGCCGAATCTGCTCTCTGATCAAACTGTCCCGGAAGATACTCAACCGAAAAAACAAAACTTCCGTCAGCTTTTTCAAATTCATTTTCATAGCAGTTGTCAACAGGCGGTTCTGAAAATACTGTTCCAAGAGCCTGTTTGTAAGTTGCTTCACTAAGATTTTCAACATCATAACGAATAAGCACTCTGACATTTGTAATACTCTTTATACCAAGATAGCGCTTTACTTCTTCTTTGAGTTCTTTTGCATGTACTGCATATGGCTGTTTCTTTTCAACATAAATCCTTCTTACACTTCCCATTGCGGTGCCTCCATTTCCTTTTTCTTCCTGTTCCTGCTGTTATTTTGATGAGTTGCTTGAACTACTTGAGCTGCTGCTTGATGATGACTCACTTGATGACGATGACTTTTCAGAAGAAGATGATGAAGATTTACTTGATGATGACTTCTTTGATGAAGAAGACTTTTTGCTCATCTTCTGTAAATCATCTGCTGTTACTATTTCTGTTGTCATTGTTCCTATTGTGACATCATTCCAAACACTTGCATTAACATTTATTTTGTATGTTCCTTTAAGCTCTTCATACCATTTATCATATTTCTCTGTCTGTGCAGATGTAACTGCCGAATCACATGCTTTCTGATAACTTGCTGTTGAGTTGTTATCAATCATCTTCACAAATACATAGTATCCTGCTTCTTCATCAAGAAATACCTGTGAAATTGTGCCGTTCTTCATAGCCTTAACTTTCTTTAAATTGGCTGCTGAAAGATATGACCATCCATCTTTCTCAGTAAATTCTGCTTTGTTATAAGTAATATCTGTCTTGTCCTTGCTTCCGATAAGCTTTGTGAAATCTTTTGCTGATGCTGCTTTCTTTGCAAGATTTTTAATTTCAGTTTCATATGATTTCTTCTTAGCAGCTGAAACCTTTTTAGTATTTCCTTTGCTGTCTGTCTTTGAGAGCGGTACAGCATAATACTGAATATCATACTCACGGTAATCTTTCTTAGAAACCTTTTTAATAACTGAATCTTTGTCAACTTCTTTATTTAATTCATTCTGCTTGTCAGATTTAAATCTATCAGCAAGAACTGTCTTTTCAAATCTCTTTGTAAGATTTTTCTTAGACATGCTGAGACGAAGTTTCTGCATCCATGTTAAACCTTTTCCTGCCTGTGTAACATACTCTTCAACTTTTTTCTTTTCATCTGAGCTAAGTTTATAATTTGATTTTTTTGCTTCCTGATAAAGAACCTCATATGCTTCTTCTTCATCTAACACTTCCTGCTTTATACCTATCTTGTTTGATATTCCTGATGGTACATTTTTGTCACTTCCCTGATAAGTTGACTCCCACACAGAAGTCCCCATATATGCCTGATACATCTCATCATATGGAAGATAAGTTGACTCTTTGACATAAATCGGATACATCATATCATCCATTGTTATCTTGGTTCCGTTAACTGAAAAAGCCACCTGTGGCTTGAACTGCTGTATGCCAACACCAATACAAAGTACAAGTACTAAAACTATACAGATGGCACTCCATACAATTGCCTTGACATTTCTGCCAGAACTTTTTCCTAATCTTGTTTTGCTTGTCGCAGCCTTAGCTACAGTATTTGATTTTTTTTCACTGTCACTATTCTGC
This sequence comes from Butyribacter sp., assembly GCF_056818865.1. Lineage (NCBI taxonomy): Bacteria > Bacillati > Bacillota > Clostridia > Lachnospirales > Lachnospiraceae > Butyribacter > Butyribacter sp. Next base: position 57,356 of record NZ_DBLYGC010000005.1, on the reverse strand, counting down.
TGATTCATTATTTTCTTTGCTGAATTCATTGTTGCTCCTCCAAATGTATTCTATACGCACAAATCACTAATATATGTGATAAAACGCTATCTTCTATTCTATCGAAAAAAAAATATAAGTCAAGACTGCAAATGTGATAAGTCTTTGAATTTTGCTTTTTTTTACTTTTTCAATATATTTTTTATTTTTTAATTGACATTCACTGCATTAGCTGGTATTATTGTCTAGTGTTTTATTAACATATGCGGAAGTGCTGGAATTGGCAGACAGGCATGATTCAGGTTCATGTGTCGGCAACGACGTGTGGGTTCAAGTCCCATTTTCCGCATTCGGAATAATAAAAGACAACTCAAAAGACTTCTCTTTCTTTTGAGTTGTCTTTTTTGTTTTTTTAAGCAAAAGAATTTTAATCAAAAAGTGAAAAGGACTTATTCCACAAATACGGAATAAGTCCTTAATCTTAATAAGATGCTTACGCAAAAATTATTTAACGATTTCTTTAACCTTAGCAGCCTTACCAACTCTGTCACGGAGATAGAATAACTTAGCACGTCTTGCCTTACCTCTGCGAACTATCTCAATCTTATCAATGATTGGTGAGTGAACAGGCCAAGTCTTCTCTACACCTACACCGTTAGAGAACTTTCTAACTGTAAATGTCTCTCTTGCTCCACCGTTCTGTCTTTTAAGTACTGTACCCTCGAATACCTGGATACGCTCTCTTGAGCCTTCAATAACCTTAGCATAAACTTTAACAGTATCACCTACTCTAAAGTCTGCTACTTCTGCTTTTAACTGTGCATCTTCAATTGCTTTAATAATATCGTTCATTTTGTGACCTCCTTAATTATTTTGACATTCTTAATACTTATGTGTAATCCTACAACCGTAACAGAGGAATATCTCTACTCACAAACAACAGTCAATATAATATCACAACATTTCTTACATTGCAATAGTTTTTTTTCTTATTTGAACAACTCCAGTATTTCATCTTTAGTCAAATTGTTTACAAATAATTCATCCGCTTCAATGACTGAGTCGGACAACATTTTTTTTCGTTTTTGCAATTCATAGATTTTTTCTTCAATCGAATCTTTCATTACATACTTTATAACCTGTACCTTGCGCTTCTGTCCTATGCGGTATGCCCTGTCAGTAGCCTGTTCCTCTACCGCCGGATTCCACCAAGGGTCAAAATGTATAACGGTGTCTGCTCCTGTCAGGTTAAGTCCTGTTCCGCCGGCTTTAAGTGAAATCAGGAATACTTTCACTTCTCCCTGATTAAATTCCTTAACGTACCTTTTTCTCTCCTCCGGCTTTGTAGCTCCGACAAGATAGAAATACGGTATATCATTTTTTCTTAATTCATCCGCAATTATCGAAAGCATTGACGTAAATTGCGAAAATACAATAACGCTGTGGCCTCCATCCAATATGTCCGGAAGCTGCTCCATAAGAAGCTCCAGTTTTCCGCTGCCACCATGATAATTTTCAATAAAAGTTCCCGGATGACAGCATATCTGACGCAGTCTTGTAAGTGCGGCAAGGACCTGTATTCTTTCCTTTCCGCTTTGTATCTCGCTGTTATCGCGTATTTCACTTTGTATCCTTGAAAGATATGAGAGATATATCTTTTTCTGTTTTGCCGTCATTTCTGATATTCTCTTTGTCTCTATCTTATCAGGCAGATCTTTCAATACATCCTTTTTCATTCTTCTAAGTATAAACGGCTGGATTCTCTTTTTGAGTTCTTCCATCTTAGTCTCATTTTTTTCTTTAAGTATCGGCTTTTCATAATAATCTGAAAACTTTGAATACTTCATAAGAAATCCAGGCATTATAAAATCAAAAATAGACCACAATTCAGATAAAGTATTTTCTATAGGAGTTCCCGTAAGTGCAAATCTGTGCGCCGCCACAACAGACTTAACCGCTTTTGCACCGAGAGACGCAGGATTTTTTATAAACTGTGCCTCGTCAATAAACATATTGTCATATTTTATCTCTTTAAAAAATTCCATATCCTTTCTTATTAGAGGGTATGTTGTAATCCACACATCGTAATCCTGTCTGTCTTCACATATAAGTCTTTTTCTTTCATCTGGGTCACCTGATATAATTCTTGTTCTTATATGAGGTGCAAATTTTTCAAATTCTTCCTGCCAGTTGTATGTCAGTGAGGTTGGGCAGACTATAAGCGACTTGCTTTCAGGCTGCGAACATATATATACGATAGTCTGCAAAGTCTTTCCAAGCCCCATATCATCAGCCAGAATTCCACCCATGCTGTATCTTGCAAGATTTTTAAGCCATCTGTATCCGACCACCTGATATTTTCTCATCTTTGCTTTAATATTTTCAGGAACAGGGTACTCACTTATCTCCGGTTTCTTTATATCATCAAGTAATCTGTCAAATCCCTCATCCCTTGTAACAAAACTTCCGCCCGGCATTATCTCATCGATATAAATTGCTGCATTTTCCTCAAATTTCAGCACTCCCGAATCATTTTGTACACTGTTCTCAATAAGCCATTCAAGCGTTTTTTTCTGCTTTTCATCTTCAAGACTTATAAATGCACCGCTCTTAAGTCTGTAATATTTCTTTTTTAAATGTATTGCTCTAAAAAAGTCTTCCAGCTCGTCTTTCGGTATCTGTGCATAGTCCATATCCATCTCAAGAAGATTTATATCCGTATTAAGCCTTATATTCGCTGACATATGCCCAATCTTTTTGACATTTATATTTTTATATTCTTTAGAGTAAAATACTTCAAAGTTATCTGTGAGAACATGTCTTTTGCCGGTCATCATATTAAAAATGTCATCCTCATTTTTCAGAAGAAAGGCATTGTCACTTATCTTAAAATTCAGATCATACAACACCCTTGTAAGGCGTTCCTCCTCCTCTTTATCACGGACAAGTATATATTTTCCCGAATAATCATTTTTCAGCGGATTTATGGTACAATCACCATATTGAAATTTTATAATCGCAGTTATGGATATTTTTTTCCTGCTCTGGTATATGTCAAGATAAAGTTTAGGCACAAGTGGCTCAACTATATACATATTTTTAATTTCATCAGGAACATGTACATCCATCTGCTTCTTTAATATAGGAAGTACTTTTTCCACAAAACTGTTCTTATTTTCATTTCTAAACTCAATCTCATTACCATTCTGCATAAAAAGTGGCAAATAAAACGGCAAAAGACAGCTTATGAAATCCTTTTGCGGCATATATAATGTATTGTTGTAAAAAAGAATGCTTCCATCCTCACAAAGTGAGATAAGTTTATTTTCGCCTATCTTTTTTAATGACAGTGCATTATCTTTCAAAATCATTTCTATCGAAAGGTCAGGATTTCCCTTTTCTATTCTTATGTCCTTAAATTCTTTTCCGTATATATTTATGTCGCACTCAATATTTTCTGATAAATCAAGCAGTTTTTGCAGCATTTTTTTTGACAGCACAAGTTCCTGTCTTTTAAACAAATTTGAATAATATGATTTTCCGAGTGTCTCCTGAATTTCATATATATCCATGATATAGTCAAGAATTCTGGCAGAATTTTCCTCAAATGCACTCTCTCCCGGAACAAAATGAAACTCTTTGCCAAGTTCTATTGTCTCTTCATTATAATAGTCATTTATAAATTTTTTTGTATTTGAAACCTTATACATTTTATGTTCACCGGCTTCAAAACTAACATAAGCCCTCGAATTTTTACTTTTCAAAAATTCCGGAATTGATATATTTAATTTCAGTCGAAAATAATTTGGAGTCAAATGGTTGTATTCTCTTTTTCTAAAATACTCTACAACATTGTACGCAACTCTGTCTTCTCCTTTTAAATTAACTTTCGCATCTTCCCTCTGCTGATAGTCTGCGATAAAAAGCATCATTGCAATAACATGTTTACATGCTCCCGATAATTTAACATGCGAAGGACAGTTACATGAATATATCATATTTCCATCTTCTTCAACCTGAACAGTAACTATATACTGATTGCTTCCTTTTACAATCCCTTTATACTGCTTTATACTGTCATTCCATGTAACGTTAGAAACGGCATGAGCAGCATAGTAACGCATTCCTCTATAGTAAACTTTAACAGAAGACGCATATTGTTTTATCGCCTCTCTTGTTATTTTTCTCATAACACGCCACCCGCCTTTCACTCAATCTATCTTAACAAATGAAACTTATCAGCAATCCTTGCCATTCTTCTTCCCATAGGAAACTCATATAATTCTTTTCTGCTTAACCCGTGCAGTTTGAGTACAAGTGCAAAGTATACTGCCACCGCTGCTATAACCGCTGGGCATATTGCAACATATATCCTGCTTGTAAGCACGAAAAACAATTTATACACTATAAACGTTACGATCCCCATTATAAATGATGCCAGTAAAGGCACACAAAAAGTTTTGGTGTACTCCTGCTTGTACTTCATATGTTTTGAAACCGACCTGCCATTCATAAAACATACAAGAAGCGGATATGTGACATTTCCGAGTACAAGTGCATATACACCAAGATTTGTCCATTTTAAAAGCACGAAAACAAAAACAATATGCACAATAAGTGACACGAGTGAATGTATTACAGGCAATGCCATCTTGTCGATACTTTGCAGAACTCCGCTTGTAACAGTTGACAACGCATAAAATATTACGCAGGACGAACCAATCATAAGCATCGCACCGCCCGTTTTATAATCTGACGCTGGGAATAAAAGTCTTATTATAGGCTCTGCAAGCACTGCAAGTCCCATTGATGATGGAAAAGCAATTATCATATTAAATTTAACTGCCATGTCAACTTTCTTTTTAGCGTCACGCATATCACCCGCCGCAACAGATGTAACAAGATTTGGAATCATAGAAGATGCTATCGCCGTCGAAACAGCTATAGGAACACTCACTAAAAGTCTGTACTTTGTGCTGTATATTCCCTGAAGTGTTTTTACTTCTTTATCTGTCTTACCAATAGCTCCCATTACATTGTTAAATAAAGTTACATCTATTATACCGCTTAGCTGATATACGGTCTGGCTCAATATAATAGGCAGAACAGTCATTATAATAAGCTTATAAGTATATCCTAAAGATTCTTTTGCCGATAATTTGTCTCTGCGTGCCTGTTTCTTTATCACTGGACGGTAAACCGTATATATTATCATAAGTATGAGCAATGCAGTCACTGCACCAAAACATGTACCAAGAGTTCCTCCTGCGGCCCCCCACGCCGAAAGTTCAGGTGAAGCACTGTGGGCACGCATAAAGAAATATGCTGCTCCAACACTGACAAATGCATTTACTATCTGTTCAAATATCTGGGATATTGCTGTCGGAAGCATGGTACGGTGTCCCTGAAAAAGTCCCCTGAAAACACCCATAACTGCAACAATAAATATTGTTGGTGCCAAAACTCTCAATGGAATAGCAATTCCACTGTATTTTGCAAAGAACTTTGCTTCAAGCCAGTCCGCACCAAAATATACAAACAATGCTGCTATTCCACCTGTGAACACAGACAAAAGCATTGAGCATTTAAATATCTTATATGCACTTTTATATCGTTTTTGAGATATCTTTGCCGAAACCATCTTTGAAACAGCCATTGGCATTCCGTATGATGAAATTATCAGAAGAATATTATAAATTTCAAATGCAGCCGAATAGACACCGTTTCCCTCATCTCCGATAATATTCGCCATCGGAATACGATATATCATTCCTATGATTCTTACAAGTATTGACGCTGCAGCAAGAATACTTCCCTGTTTTAAAAAACCACTGGCGGCCTTATTTTGTTTACTAGTTTCCATAGTCGCTTTTATCCCCTTTATTAGTCTCTTTTTATCCCAAGTGCATCAAGTATTTCTTCCTGTTTTTTCTCCATAATAATTCTTTCTTCATCCTCCATGTGGTCATATCCAAGAAGATGAAGCATACTGTGAGCCGTAAGAAAACAAATCTCTCTTTTGAGCGTGTGACCGTATGTCTCTGCCTGTTCCATAGCCCTCTCAACGGATATAACTATATCGCCAAGCAGAAGTTCACCACTTTCAGGATTAAAGTACATCGCAAGTGCATCGTCACTCTCAAGAATGTCATAATCTGCCGGTGAATCATAATCAACCATCGGAAACGAAAGTACATCTGTCGGAACATCCAGTTCCCTGAATTCCCTGTTTATATTTCTGATACCTTCATTGTCCGTAAATGTCAGATTAACCTCACATTCATAAGGACATTTTTCCTGTTCAAGAGCTTTCTCTATGACGAGTTTTAACACTTTCTCATAATCAAATCCCAAATCAAGCTCCTGCTCATTTTCCATCAGTATAGTCATTACATCCTCCTATATTAAAATTATCCGTTAAAAATCCATATTTATGTTTTTATATGTCTCTTTTATGCCTTCAATTTCTTTTTCGCTTATATCACAATTGTCAAAATTCCCTTTTTTCTGCCTGTTTGCAAAAACACTTTCAATAAGCTTTTCTTTTGACGGTCTGCTTTTATCTGTATTTTTTTCAAAATATTCTATCATAGATACTATGCTGTCAGAAAGCATAACCACCATTGCCTCCCTGCTCTCAGGCTTTTCATCCTTATCACAGACCTGCAGTATAAGATCGGTAAGACATTTTGGAAAATCATACGCATATGCTATATCATTTGTCGCTTCAACATAATTTTCTTCTTTCTTTATTCTTCCGATTTCATGATACATTCCGCCTGCCTTGGCAAGCAGACTATTATATCCCATCTTCTGTGAAACTCTCATCGACATCACGCTGACTCTCATAGAATGAATAAATAAATTCGCCGAAAATGCCTGTAATCTTCTTATAAGCTCATAATCTGACTCTAAAAGATTACTCATTTTTTCAGTATCTTCAACACAAAGGCATTTGATTTTTCCAAACTGTTCAAAGATATATCTCACAATAAATGCCGTAAACGCTATAACGAATGAGGACATAATCTGTATTATCAAATATGTTTTGTTTTCTTTAAGCAGTGTAACATCAAAACCGAACTGTATTATAAGAAGCACTGCTGAGAGAGCAATCATTGCAATAGTTGAATATAAAAGTTCTTTAATGCTGTTCTCCGCAAAAATCAAAACAACAACTGCTCCCAAAACCAGATAGTACAATATTTTTTTGCTGCTTTGAATATAATCTGTTGCATATAACACGTACTGAACCATACTCAGAAAATAAAATATCATTCCGTGTTTCATGCCGTCGATAACAGAAATAACAGCAACGGATATAAGCCATAAACCTCCTACAAATTCATAGCCGTACAAAAAAATCAAAACAATTGTTATTGCTAAACAGAATAAACATAAAATTTCAGAATGAAGTTCCCTGATATATTTTCCTCCGCTGTGAGTGTAAAAACATTGTACAAGAATACCGCACACCACTGCTGTCACAATATTCACCATATTTTTCACAATGCTGTAGTCTCTAACAAAGCCGATAGCAACAGCACCTAAAATTAAAATGATATAAATAACAATCGAAAAATTTCTGGCTCTATTTATTTCATTTTTTTCTCTTTTCATTTTCTTTTGATTCATTTACCCTTTTTCTTCTTTCAATTTTTTTCTCATAATCATCATATGCCGTAACAATTTTTTGAACTAAAGGATGTCTTACCACATCTTTATTTGTAAGATATGCAAAGCCAATGTCCTCAACCTTTCCAAGCACTTCAAGAGCCTGTTCAAGTCCTGATTTGGTCGTTCCCGGCAAATCTTTCTGTGTCAGGTCACCCGTCACTATAACTTTTGAACCAAATCCGATTCTTGTCAAAAACATTTTCATCTGTGCCGGTGTTGTATTCTGTGCCTCATCAAGTATTATGAAAGAATTGTCAAGCGTTCTTCCTCTCATATACGCTAACGGTGCAACTTCAATAAGCCCTTTCTCGACATTTCTAAGGTAACTCTCTGCCCCCATTATCTGATACAGTGCATCATAAAGAGGCCTCAAATAAGGGTCTACCTTACTTTGAAGGTCTCCCGGTAAAAATCCCAGTTTTTCTCCTGCTTCTATCGCAGGTCTTGTAAGAATTATTTTATTGACTTCATCTCTTTTAAAAGCTTCAATAGCCATCGCCATTGCAAGATATGTTTTTCCTGTTCCCGCAGGCCCTATTCCGAAAACTATCATTTTTTTGCGGATTAAATCAATATAATTTTTCTGTCCTGAAGTCTTTGGTTTAATTGGTTTACCCTGAATTGTCCTGCAAACTATATCAGAATCAAGTTCAACTACTTCCCCTTCTCTGTGTTCAACTGCCAGAGACAAAATATAATTCACATTTTGCTCTGTTATTGTATTTCCTCTTTTTGACAGTTCAAGTAACTCCGTGAGAATGCTTTCCGCCTGTTTGACACCTGACGCATCTCCGACAAGTTTAATATTCCCGTCTCTCGCAACCATCGTAACATTAAGACTTCTCTCTATTTTTTTGATATTCGCATCAAAACTTCCGAATATATTTCTCTCATGTTCAGCCGGTATTTCCAGAACTGTTTCCATTATTGCCATATTTATTATTCCTTTTTTGTTTTACTTTCTTTATTTTCTCATAATGCGTCTGTTTTTTCTGCCATGTTATATTACCTGATGCTTTGTAACAATCTCCCTGTTCTGAAACAGAAAAATCGGTTTTGACAAGTTTGTAACCTTTTTTCTCTTTTTTTCTAATATAGTCAGTATACTCATCTTTCATACACTGTCTTGCTTCGTCTAAGCTGCAATTTACATAAACATACTCGTACTTTTTATACGTTATTTTCCATACTGATATCGGAAATCTTTTTGACAAAAATGGGCATACGCACCCACCTTCATAGAGTATAGCACATTTTTTTGAAGTTTCCAAATCATTTAAAGGATTATGTATAAAAAACTCTTTTCCAAATGCTGAAATTTTATAAATTTCCTTTGTTCGTCCTGTATATACTTTCCTTTTCTGTCTTTTCTTCTGCATGCCGTAAAACATTTCACGACTCTCTAAAACTACAATTCCCTCCGCTTTCACTCTCGACTTTCTTATTATCTCATCATTGTCTCCGACTATCGGAACAACCCCCGATATTAAGACCCTGCCCGCCTTTACTTTCTTCCCCGTCTTTACTTTTGCAACCCCTGCACTTGTAACAATGGACACCACCTTTCCGTCATCAGATGCTACAAGATTTGCCGGTTTTCCTCTTTTTTCTATATCGTCTTTTGACATCTCACGCACATTTACAACAAGCCTGCTGCCACTCCTATTAACTGAAACCCAGCCTATTTTATCATATTTTTTTCGTATGTTTTTCTCAATTTTTTTACAATCTGCCCTGCCGCTGCACATTCCTCCATAAATATTTTCCGTATCCAGATATGAAATAATATTTTCTTTTGTGTAATAGTTCTGTCCGGCAACCTCTATTCCCCAAATTCTGCTCGAAAGAAAAAAAAGCATTGTAAAAAAAGAAATCACACCCAGCACGAAATTTAAGTTTTTTTTGCTTCTCTCAATCAAAAAAGGCAGACCGTATCTTTTGTAAACCCTCGGAAAAACATGACATTTTACAGCAATGTGATGTATTCTCCAAAAATTGCGAAAGCCTATGTTAAACCATAATATTTTCTTTTCTTCATCTGCCCTTATATTCCATATTTCTATACCGTTGTTTCTACATAGGTTTATAAATCTGCCGGCTCCTTCATGCTCCAGATAAACCATCAGATATCCAAATATCCAGCCAGTTATTTTATGTACCATTCCATTCTCCATTCCTGCGCTTTTTTCCATGCATCACAAGTCCTCTATCTATGATATTCTATCGAATCTATGTTACCAAGTACGCACATTTCATCTTCCCTGAAATATGCTATCACAAGTTTATTCCCTCTTATGTATATTTTCTGCTGTTTTGTCTGCACCTTGATAAGTTCCTCCGTATATTCTATGATACTTCTGTAATTTTCTATACATAATCTGTGATTTCCATAACCTAAAATAACAGGTGCTTTTGCTATAATATCCTCCGGGATGTCAAATTTATCCGATAATCTTCTTGATATTATCGGCTCTCTTACCTCTGGCTTTGTCGAAGTCTTTTTGACATGCCTATATTTTTTCATAGTACGGACACCTCCGATATATCAATAATGTCACACTGATAACAACATTATTATATATGTATGCCCGTCTGCCGTTTTTGTTACTTGCGGTAAAGCATTAAATACTATATAATTAACTATAATCACAATCAAAGCAGTAAGCTTAGAAACGAGGATTACAATGCGTGAAAAATATAACCGTGAGATACTGGATCTTATACGCAGTATACAAAATATAGACTTTATAAAACCTGATGATATTCCAAACATAGACCTTTACATGGATCAGGTTACTACCTTTATGGACGAACATCTGGCGTCATCAAAAAGATTTGATGACGATAAAATTCTCACAAAGACCATGATAAACAACTATACAAAAAACAAGCTTATCCCACCACCACAAAAAAAGAAATATTCTAAAGAGCATATGTGTTTACTTATATATATATACTATTTTAAGAATTTTCTGGCGATAAGTGATATAAAAGATATCCTCGAACCCATCAGCAATTTATTTTTTGAGGGTAATGGTTCAAAGGATATGGAAGAAATATATTCCGAGATTGTTAATCTTGAATTAGGCAATATAGATTCCCAGCTAAAAGACATAATAAGGAAACTCAAAAAATCAAACGAAATGTACTCTGAGGTAAGTGATGCGGACGAGAAAAAGGTTTTATCAAACTTTGCATTTATCTGTATGTTAAGTTTTGATGTATGGGTCAAAAAAACAATAATCGAGAATATTGTAGATGACACACTTGGTCAAAAGAAAAATAATTCTTCAATCAAAAAAAATTAAGGAGACAGTTTATATCTCCTTAATTTTTTTATTTATCACTGCTCAAGATCAAGCCTTAACTGAACCTCATCCTCTGCTTCTATCTTGAAATCTTCAATCTTTTCAGACTTTACAACCGGCAGATTTTCAAGTGAGTCTATTCCAAAATTCCTCAAAAATTCCTCAGTTGTTGCAAACTGGATAGGTTTACCCGGAGCATCCAGCCTTCCCGCTTCACAGACAAGGTTATACTCCACAAGTTTATTTACCGCATGGTCACTTTTCACACCTCGGATATGTTCTATCTCCATCTTTGTAACCGGCTGTTTATATGCAATTATTGATAAAGTTTCCAGCAGTACATCAGTAAGTACATGCTTTTTAGGAACATGTGCAATTCTTACAAGCGTGTCATAGGCAGATGCCTTTGAGCACATCTGAAATGCACCGTCAAGCTCAATAATCTGTATTCCCCTGTTATCATCAGCATAATTATCCATCATATTATGTATAACTTTCCTGCATGTTTCCTCATCCTGCTGCGTTGCTATGGCGATTCTTTCAAGGTCAACCGCCTCGCCCATAACAAACAATATTGCTTCGATATTCGCCTCTAATTCCGGCAGAGTCATATCCGTACCCATTCGCAAGCCTCCCATAGATTTGTCAGTCAGCACTTGACGGTTCATATTCCATATCAGGTGCCAGCTTATTATATGTAATCAAAATATCATCAAATATATTTTCCTGAACAATAAGAATTTTTCCTACTTTCATAAGTTCAAGAATCCCGAGGAATGTCACTATCACCATAGTTTTTCCTGGTTTAGATTCAAGCATGCTTCTAAAGCTGAAATGTCCGTGACGCATCGCATATTCCTCAATATAAATCATTCTGTCCTGCAAACTGACAGTCTCTTTCTTTATCTGTCCAAATCTGCTTCTTATAGGATCTATCTTATCAATCTGCTTTTTCATAACACTGTTAAAAATGCTCTGAAGTTTTGACAATGTAATATCACCAAGTAATTCCGATACATCTATCGTCTCCTTATAATCAGCAATATCTTTTGGAACAGTCGGCTTTTTATACATCATCTTTTCCGCATCTATCTGAAGGTCTTTAAGTTCATACGATGCATATTTAAATGTCTTATATTCAAGAAGTCTCTCAACAAGCTCAGCCCTTGGGTCCACCTCTTCGCCCGCCTCATCAACCTGTACCGGAAGAAGCATTTTTGATTTGATTTTCAACAGCGTTGCCGCCATAACAAGAAAATCACTCATTACATCCATATCCGTTGTTTCGGTTTTTGAAATAATTTCCATATACTGTCTTGTGATTTCTGCGATAGGTATATCAAAAATATCTATCTTGTTTTTCTCTATCAGGTGCAGCAACAGATCAAGTGGTCCGTCGAACGCCTCTAATTTCACGGATATACTGCTCATTCTCCAACCTTTCCACCTGTTTCCGATTAAAACGGCAAATATGTTACAAGCCTTAGATAAACCATATTTATCAAATTAAGAATAAATACAAGCATCAATATAAGCTTTATGGAACTGTCCGCTTTTATTATCCCGAGATAATTCTGCGGTGATGCTCCCGCAACCACAAGCCCCATATCAAATGTCGATACCGGAAACAGATTCACAACAAAATAATCAAAACACAGCATTTGTATATATTGCAAAAACAATATCTTGGCTTTTTGAAACCAGCCGTATTTAAGGTTAATTATATCAACAATACTGTCCGAGGCTCCATACATATAATGCATCATAAAAATTGAAGAAAAAAATATTATTATGAGTACGAAAAAACCACTGAGTCCGATAATAATATTTGTTTTTCTGTCCCTTATACGAAACATATATGGCTTTGAAACCGGTACATAACAGGTTACGGCTAAAATAAGCCCCAATGGGTCAATATATCTGAATATTTTCCAAATGCCCTTTTTATCTATATTGCCACCCTGCTTATGTCCTCTGACAATCATATAGACAATGGCCTTAAACAGCTCATGAATTATCATAAGCAGGACCGCAGCAATAAGACAAACAACAACTTCTAATAACCACTCTTTCACATGCCACCTCAGTATGTCTCACACCTTTTTTCCTGATTATTTGTAATAATCAAACTGAAGGTCATACATTGCAACTGTATCTCCCTCTTCAATGCCCATAGCTTCAAGATCCTCAAGTATTCCGCTTGTCTTAAGGAATTTCTGGAAGAACTGAAAACCTTTTTCCGAGTCAAGATTCGTATACCCAAGCATTTTTTCTATACGAGGACCCTCAACATTGTAAACCTTATTTTTTTCATCATAAGTTACTGTATATGGCTCATCCTCAAATTCCATCTCATCAAATGAAAATTCTTTTTCAAATACTGTCGGTTCATCAGGCATCTCATCAAGAAGCGATTTCACATAATAGAGAAGTTCCTTTACCCCTTTACCGCTTACTGCGGAAATAGGAAATACTTTTATTCCCTTTGGCTCAAACTCTTCTTTCAAAAGAGAAATTACTGTATCTTCCTCTGTTCCGTAAAACACATCACATTTATTTGCAGCTATAACCTGCGGTCTTTTTATAAGGTCATCATTGTACCTCGCAAGCTCATTATTTATTACATTTATATCATTGAGAGGATCTCTTCCCTCAGTTGAAGCCGCATCTACCATATGGATGAACACCTTTGTTCTCTCGATGTGTTTTAAGAATTCATCGCCAAGACCGATACCGTCTGCTGCACCCTCAATAAGTCCCGGTATATCTGCAATAACAAATCCATCTGCACCCTCAAGGTCTACAACACCCAAAATAGGCTGTAATGTAGTGAAATGATAATTTGCGATTTTTGGCTTTGCATTGCTTACTCTTGAGAGAAATGTTGATTTTCCTACATTTGGAAATCCCACAAGTCCAACATCTGCAATAGTTTTAAGTTCAAGTATAACCTCAAGCTCTCTCGCTGGTTTTCCAGGCTGGGCATATTTTGGCACCTGCATTGTCGGGGTAGCATAGTTCATATTACCTTTTCCGCCACGACCGCCCTTTAACACAACCTCACGTTCGCATCCAAAAGACATATCAACGATAACTTTTCCCGTACTTGCCTCTTTTATAACAGTTCCCTCAGGTACTTTAAGAATAATATCTTCTCCGTCAGCACCGTGGCATCTTCTTCTTCCGCCCTGCTCACCGTCTCCGGCACAGAACTTTCTGCGGTGTCTGAAATCATTTAAAGTATTTATCCCTTTATCCACCTGAAAAATAACATCGCCGCCGCGGCCGCCGTCACCTCCGTCAGGTCCTCCTGCCGCAACATAAAGTTCTCGTCTGAAACTCACATGTCCGTCCCCACCTTTTCCGGAACGAATATATATTTTGGCGCTATCAGCAAACATCATTCCACCTTCTTTCTAAATCAGATAATTTATAAACAATTGCAATTCTATACAAAAAGAGACTGTCATAGACAGCCTCTTTTTGTATAGGTTTATCAGTTTCCGGTAAAACCGGTATAGACCGATTATAGACTATTTAGCTTCTACAGGATATACTGAAGCCTGCTTCTTGTCTCTACCTTTTCTCTCAAAACGAACAACACCGTCAACCAATGCAAACAATGTATCATCGCCACCACGACCTACATTTACACCTGGAAGAATCTTTGTTCCACGCTGTCTGTAGATAATGTTACCTGCAAGTACAAACTGACCGTCTGCTCTCTTTGCTCCAAGTCTCTTTGACTCTGAGTCTCTACCGTTCTTTGTAGAACCCATTCCCTTTTTATGAGCAAATAACTGAAGGTTCATGTTTAACATAGCCTTACACCTCCTGCTTTCTCTTTTTTCTAATCTTAATATACTTTTTTCCGTATTCCGCCTGTATGCCTTCAAGACCAAGTACAAGCGAATCAAGTAACAGTTTAGCAGATTCGCTAACCTTTTCAGATTTTATATCAAATGAAACCACATCTTTTTCTTCATGAACCGCACCTTCAAACTCATCATCCGTGAATTTTTCGACACTGTTCATGGCATTTATAACGAGTACGGAAACTGCCGCACACACTATATCACTGCCATACTCAGCATACTCAGCATGTCCGGTCATACGAAAACCGATATAGTCTCCACTATCATTCTGAAATAATGTCACATCTATCATATACTGTCACCTTTTCATCAACTAAGCGTTGATTTTCTCAATCTTTACCTGTGTGAAAGACTGTCTGTGACCGTTTTTCTTATGATATCCAGATTTTCTCTTATATCTGTAAACGATAACCTTCTTTGCGCGGCCTTCCTTAACTACAGAAGCTGTAACTGTTGCGTTTGCTACATCGTCTCCAGCCTTCATAGTTCCATCATTTACAGCAACAACCTGATCAAAAGTAACTGTCTCTCCTGCGGAAACAGCAAGTTTTTCTACGTTAATGATATCACCTTCGGATACTTTGTACTGCTTTCCACCTGTTGCAATAATTGCGTACATAATCGCACCTCCTATTTATCATTACTCGCTAACTTTGGCGTGACTAAAGTCATCTTCAAGGAGCCTCGTTAAGCGGCATCTCATTTATCATACATGTGTTTTTCATGCTTGTCAAGTGTTTTTTTGAGTTTCATTGCAAAAATATATGACCGATAACACCAAACCTGCTCCATTTCATCATGCTAACAACGATATTCCCCACAGCGCAAGTATATGTACCGGATAAAATGCATAAAAGAAATACTTAGGCATCTTTACATCATTTTTTGTTCCGTCATACGCCATTATAAACGGTATTGCCAGAACTCCAAAAGACTGCATTTTCCCCTGTGCAAACATTAAAAAGCATGTTAAAAGCAATGCATTTTTTCTGTCATATCTCTGCATATAAAATATCGCTATGGATAATATGCCCCATATACTATAGTCTGTTTTCAATAAGACCGCGACAAATCCTGCAATCAGAACAACTGTCATTTTTGCCGTAAAACTATACTCAAACTTTTCTATAAAACACATCATTATCACACCAAGCAATAATGTCCACATTACATTCTGCTCACTTACATCTATCAGTTTATGTCCAAATGCCAAATCATATGGTATCTCTGATATTATTGAAAATATCAAAAGATTAATCATATACTTCTTTCTGCTGTGTGTATGTATAAATCCCTCCACCAACATAAAACAGATTATTGGAAACGATATTCTTCCCACCGCCCTGAACGCTTTATATATTACATCGCCCCTATCCATCAGAAATACACAGCCTATATGGTCGATAAGCATTGTAAGTAAAGCTGTTATCTTTAAAAAATTTCTTCCGTATCTTTTATCCCAGAATGTTCCTTCCGTTGCTGCTGCCATTTTTATCTCACTTTCTTTTTTATATGTTATTCCTTATTTTTATTTGCTCTTTCATTTTACAGTGTCAAATTTAAAATTTGATTTAAATATTTTCTCTAGACCACCTGTAATTGTAATGTCACCATTATCCTCCACAAGTACAGTGTCAAATTCATTTTTATGTTCACGCCAGTAATCAAGTGCTTTTTCTTTTCCCATCACGAATAAAGACGTTGACAATGCATCTGCAAGCGTTCCGTCATCACTTACTATCGTCACGCTTTTAACCCCTGATTCTGCCGGATACCCGGTTTCAGGGTCTAATATATGATGATATGTTTTTCCGTTCTTTTCAAAATATCTTTCGTACCCTCCTGACGTTATGACCGCTTTGTCTTTTACCGACACAACACCTATATAATCCGATGATTTGTCAGGATTTTCAATTGCTATCTGCCAGGCTGTTCCGTCAGTTTTTGTACCAAGTGCCTGGACATTTCCGCCAAGTGACACAAGGCCTGATTTCACACCGCACTCCTTAAAAATCTGCATAACACGGTTTGAAGTATATCCCTTTGCTATACCGCCAAGATCTATTTTCATATTCTCTTTAAGTTTTATATTGCCGCTTTTTTCATCAAATATTATTTTAGATGAGTCTACATCTTTGAGCAGTTTAGAAATCTCATTTTTTGACGGCACATTATATTTCTGTGTTGTAAAACCCCACTTTACCATAAGAGGATATATACTTATATCAAATGCTCCATTTGTCGTTTTATTTATCTCAAGTGCCTTAGAAACAATGTTTTTTGTGTCTGTAGAGAGTGTACCGCTCCCTGTTTCATTAAGTTTATATATATCACTTTCTTGTTTTTCGGCACTAAGCACCGTCTCAAGCCTGTTTATCTCATCCACCGCTTTATTTACGCCATTTTCAGCATTTTTACCATACGCCGTCACCGTCATATATGTATCCATCGCAAATATATCTTTAGATACTTTCTTGTTTTCATCGCTGTTTTGACAAGCTGTAAGCATGGCAATACATAATAAAAATAACAGCACTCCGCTTAATCTAAAATAAGATTTCTTCATCCTTTATCTTGTCCCCCTGCATTTAATTCTTGTTTTCTATATCTCAGAATTATAATTTTCTTCGACCTCTAATGCCTTCTTTCTCACCGCCTCATCATAACCTTTAAGTGCCGCAAAAGATGCGAACTGTGCCGCTCTGTCATGCAGACTCATAGGCTTATGTTTTTTCGATACAGGTCTCTCCATATCTATTATATCCTGATACTTTTTCCAGTCATCATTTTCAAGCATTATGCCCTGTGCCCTCCAATCTGTCTGTTTCTCTCCATTGCTGTTGCACCTTCTTCGAGGTTCATGCCTTTTAATATAGCATTTTTTCCATACTTTTTCTTCACATCTATCATAGCTTTCTGCAGCCTTTTCTCTTTAGCAAGCATATCTTTTTCTTTCTGCTTCTGCTTTTCAAGCTCGCCATAATCCGTAAAAAGGTCAAGCTGTTCAAATTCTTTCTTTTCGACCACATCTTCCTGCCTTGTAACATGATTTGCAACTACATTCATTCTTCTCACAAGAAGTTCACTGTTTATAATCTCATCATAGAGTTTTGCGACATTTTCCATTATTATTTTTGTAGATGAAGTCATTTTTTTAAGATTTATTGTTCCATGTGCATGTTTTGGAATCTTCCGTCCGTATCTGTCAAAAGTATATTCTCCTTTATATTTTTTTCTTATCTCGGAATTTTTAAGATTTTCTATATCGTAACCCACCGTAAGAACCATCTGGTCGGTCACAAGTCCCTTTTCCACAAGGTCCAATACAAGCATATCCGTCATTTCCATAACCACAAGTTTTGCCTTTTTTGCATCATACGGGCATGTGAGCACCTGTCCCGAACTTATGCTGTTGTTTTCCGGTTTATATGCCTTTATGTCGGCAATGGTACACGGCTCATATCCCCATGCATGGTCGATAAGAAGCTCTGCGTTTATCCCAAACAATTTATAAAGCAGCTCTTCATTATAAAAATCCCCTGCTTTTCCGATTGAACACCTTGCAACATCACCCATTGTATAAATACCGCACCCGGCAAGTCTTTTCGCATATCCCCTGCCGACTCTCCAGAAGTCAGTAATCGGTTTATGTCCCCACAATATTCTTCTGTAGCTTATCTCATTGAGCTCCGCAATTCTCACTCCGTCCTTATCAGGTTTTATATGCTTTGCAACAATATCCATTGCAACTTTGCAAAGGTAAAGGTTTGTCCCGATTCCTGCCGTTGCAGTAATACCGGTTTCCTTTAAAACATCCATTATAAGCATCATTGCAAGTTCTCTTGGCGTTTTCTCATATGTTTTAATATAAGATGTCACATCTATAAATACCTCATCCACAGAATACACATGTATGTCTTCGGGAGCTATATATCTAAGATATATATTATAAATTTTTGTGCTGTACTCCATATAATAAGCCATTCTTGGCTTTGCTACAATATAGTCTATTTTTTTGCCGGTAGCAGCTTTTATTTCATTTGCTTTCTGCACCACCTCAAAAAGTCTCGCTCTTCCCGAAATGCCATACGCTTTCAATGAAGGTGACACAGCAAGACATATCGTTTTTTCAGTCCTCGACTCATCCGCAACCACAAGATTTGTCGTGAGCGGGTCAAGTCCTCTCTCCACACATTCAACCGATGCATAAAACGATTTTAAATCTATTGCTATATAAATATGTCCGGTATCATTTTGTTTATATTTGTCCGAACTTTTAAAACCCACTGTAAAATCCCCCTTAAGCCTTTTTAAATTCAATATTGACTATAAAAATAGTATCATGAAGTGATGCAGAAATTTTTCCTCCCATGCACTCTGTCATCTCTTTTGCGATAGCCATTCCAAGTCCGGTAGAAGTTTTACTCCTTGCTGCATCAGCTTTATAAAACTTCTCAAAAATACGGTTTATGTCAATCTCATCAGGATTTAGTACCTCGTTTTGTATTGTGAGAGATATTTTATCCGGAGAAGCATATAAACTGATTTCAACTTTTTTCTCTCCGTGTTCCAATACATTTTTTATAACATTCTGTAAAATACGGTGCATAACCTGCTCGTTTCCATAAAAATAAAGTGATTCATCTGTCAATTTCAAAGTTGGAACAATCTTTTTCATTTCCCACTCTTCATAATATGAAAATAGTGTTTCCCTGACAATCTCATTCAAATCACATTTATACAATTTAATATTATAAGTCTTATTTTCCAATTTTGTAAATGTAAATAATTCCTCCAGCATGTCCCTGAGTGCTTTAATTCTCTCTTGAATTATCGCAATATACCGTTTATTCTTCTCCTTGTCATCAGACTCCGACAATAATTGGAAATATCCGTCAAGTGATGTAAGCGGTGTTCTTATATCATGTGATAAATTTGTATAAATATCCGCAATCTCATTTTCTCTCTTCTTCCATACAATCCTCTCTGCCCTATGTTTCTCAAATAATTTATTTAGGACATCTTTAAGGCCTTTCAGCCCTCCAATCTCTATCTGTGACGTCACCAGCGCATTGCTTTGATTTTTTTCAATAAACTCTATTTGCTCTGTAATGTCTTTTATCTGGCTTCTCAACTTAACATAAAGATATGTAACTATAACAAACATTATTGCAAAAAATGCAATGATACACTCTTTCACCCAAAAATCATCTCCTTCCCGACAACGCCATAAAGCCACACACGAAATATAACTATAGTCATCTGCCATGATGTTGGGGTCAAAAGGTATTTTGACCCTTGCATAATACTATATCATATTCCATATGTGACTTTATTTTAATCAATCAGCTTTCATTCCTGAAATCTTAAAGCAAAAACTCCTTCATCACACCATATCTCTCTTTTCCGTACTGATTATACCGGCTGCTGCCGCAATGACAAGATAAACAATCACAAACATAGTAAGATTTAACAGCTGCGACATGCTTTCACTCGGAACAAGACTGTTTATTTTTGTAGTAATAAGATATTTTTCAATCTCAACAGTGAACCCTGTAAGTTTATGCACTCCGACATCAATTGCCATGCAGATAAACGGTCCCACTCCAATTGACAGGCACACTGCTGCCGTCATGCCAAAAACCCTGTTTTTTATCACAGCCTCAATTGTAGCACATACCATCAAAAATGCATATTGAAGTAACACCTGAAAAACAATAAAACTTATATATCCATCAAAACTTCCCGCTCCCAGACTTATTTTTTTCGTGCATATCATCCACACAACCGCCTCAACCAAAAACATAATCAAATCAAATAAAACCGTATAAATCCCTATAACCGCCATTTTTGAAATAAATAGCTGCCTGCGGTGTCTTACCTGACCACCTATGTTTTTAATATATCCGTTTTTGTTTTCGCTTGATACAAATATCATCACAAATATTACACTAAAAAGCAGATAAATTCCTGATGACAATAATTTTCCGTATACATATACTGCATTCGGCGTAGTATTTTTTATACCGGTAGTGTCAATCTGAACTCCTATTTTTACTTCTGAATTATCTTCCGAATCTGAAGCACTGTTCTTATCTGTGCTTTCTACCACCGTCTTATTACTGCTTGTATTTGTATCTGATGTTTCAGGCATCAGATTCATTGCCATAATAATACCAAACGCCATTGCAATTATAGTTACCACATAAAATGATTTCATTTTAAACATTTTATACAAATCCATCTTTATAACATTCAACATAAACTTTATTCTCCTTTTATACGCACTCATAAACATATGTCTGATTTAATCTGCTGTCATATTCAAAAAATAACTTTCAAGTTCTTCCTGATTTACCTTAATCTCTCTCGGGCATACTCCCGAGTTTACAAGCCTTTCATTTATATAAGCACTTTCCTCAAACCTTTCATAAATATAAATATGCGACTTGTCAACCACCTCATAATTGTGAACTCCTATTTCATCAAGTGTGACAAGTGCTCTTTTAGGCTCTTCAAGCACTATCTCGATTCTCTTACTGCACTGCTGCATTAACTGTTCCTGCGAAAGCTCCTGTAAAAGTTTTCCCTTGTGTATTATCCCAAAATCTGTGCAGACCTTTGAAAGTTCCTCTAAAATATGACTTGATATAAGTATTGTAATATTTCTTTCTTTGGCAAGACCGGCAAGCATATCCCTCACTTCCACTATTCCCTGCGGGTCAAGTCCGTTTATCGGCTCATCAAGCACAAGAAAATCAGGATTTCCAACCATCGCAAGTGCTATGCCAAGTCTCTGTTTCATACCGAGAGAAAAATTCTTTGTCTTTTTCCTCCCGACATCTGAAAGTCCCACCTCATCAAGCAGTCCCAAAACGTATTTTTTGTCATTTATGCCAAACATCTTTGCCTTTATCATCATATTGTCAAATGCCGACATATTCTTGTAAAGTCCCGGTTCCTCAATAAGACATCCGACTCTTGACCTTACCTTCGATAAATCCTTTCCCGAATACCCAAACAACGAATAATCTCCGGATGACGGAGCTGTAAGACCGCTTATCATTTTCAAAAAAGTTGTCTTTCCTGCACCGTTTCTTCCGATAAAGCCATAAACTGCTCCCCTCTTTATATGCATATCTATTTCTGAAACAGCTTTGTGCCTGCGAAACTGTTTCGTCAATGCATGGGTTTCTAACAAAATCTCACTCATAATAATCCTTTCCGGCTGCAAACTCCCTTTTCTGACAGCCTGTCACATAGTCCTTGGATAACTTCTTCATCAGGACCCGTTTTTATCTTACAAAACTTATTTTAAATATCATTTCATAATAAAACGCTAAGAAAAAGTAAAGATTTAGTAAAGATGTTTATTTTCCGTCCGCAAATCGGTAGCCAATCCCCCAAACCGTTTGAATATACTCTTTGTCTGTTATATTTTTAATTTTTTTGCGTATATTGCTTATATGTACGTCGAGTGTTTTTGTCTCTCCCATATATTCTTCCTGCCATGCATATGTAAAAATTGCTTCTTTGCTAAATACTCTTTTGGGATTTTGTGCAAGCAGTCTTAAAATCTCAAATTCCTGCCTTGTAAGCTTTTTAAGTTCCTCTCCTTCTATCCATATCTGGTATGTTTTTATATCCAGTTCAAATCCGTCAAGTTTTATCTTTTCATCCTCTTTTTCATGTCCCGCATGCCTAAGCTGTATCTTTACCCTTGCTGCCACCTCATCTATATTAAAAGGTTTTGTGATATAATCATCAGCACCGTTTCGCAAAAGTTCAAGCTTTTCATCCATCCCATCTTTCGCCGTAAGCACAATAACAGGCATATCACTGTTTTCTCTTATTTTCGCCAGCACCTCTTCTCCCGTCATCCCCGGAAGCATAAGGTCAAGCAATATAAGCGATACATCATCCCTCTCAAGAAGCAGTACGGCTTCTGTTCCCGAAAATGCCTGTCTGCACACATACCCCTCACGCTCAAGAGCCTCTTTGAGCAGATTGTTTATATTTACATCATCCTCTGCTATCAATATATTTCTGCTTTTCAATCTAATAACATTCCTTCCATATATAATAAATTTAATTCTCGTCAATAAAACTTTTTCCAACAAAAATAAGACCACACAGAAACATAACAACTCTAAATCCAAATTCTATATTTCTGCACAGTCTTATATTAAAACAACCTAAAACAGTCCGTCAACCATCTCTTTTGTAACAGTAACGCTCTCAACCTTGTCCACCTCAATCTGGTAAAGCGTGTTTGCCGCAATATGTTCTGCTGCCTGTTCAAGGTCACGTATTCCTGTTGTATTTGAGAATTTATCAACTACTGCTGCAACTGCCTCAGGAGTGACGATACATTCCTCATTTCTCATACCCATTCTCTTAAGAACTTTAGGCATACAGAAGTTCTTGAAGATAACCTGTTTTTCTTCTTTCGTGTAATCAGGTATATCTATAACCGCAAATCTCGACATAAGCGGTGCGCTTATCTTTGACTTGTCATTTGCTGTTGCTATAGGATAAACACCTACTGTCGGAACCATACACTCTATGTAATTGTCAGTAAATCCTATATTGTCAAGAAGTGTAAGAAGTACATCCGCCGGATTTCCATGTCCCTTATTTGACGTAGCTTTGTCAAGCTCATTTATTATAAATACAAGATTTGACTCTCCTGCCATTTCAAATGCATCTATAATAATGCCGGATTTTGCATTTGAATATATTCTTGAACTTCCCGTAAGCTGCTCAGGGTCACTTATTGAACTCATGTCAAGTGTTGTCCATGGAAGTTTAAGTATTCTTGCAACGGCATATGCAATCTGTGATTTACCTGTTCCTGCAGGCCCTACAAGCAATATTCCATACGCTGGAAGTGTATGAGTACGATTTATCTGTACTATAGTCTCTATAATGCGCTGTTTTACTCTCTCCATTCCATAGAGTTCTTCATCAAGTATCTTTCTTGCCTCAACAATATCTATCGTCTCAAAATAATTGCTCTTCCATTTTATGTTCATCATAATAGACAATGCTCTCTGTGCATGGCGTCTTTCTTCCGGAGACACTTCATGTGACTTTGCTACCGCAAGATTTCTTCTTGCCCAAAGCCTGATGTTATCAGGAAGTGTTGCACCAGCACAGTTTATAAAGTCAGTAATACTCTGAAGACTTGTGAGCTTCATTCCATCTCCACTCTCATCATCTTCTTCATCATCCGAAATCTTCGTAGGTGCGTCACTCGCAAAAAGTCTCTCTATCATATATTGAAGGAAACCATCCTCCGCGGACAATTTTGAAGTGTTGCCGTGTGCAACTTCGCTAATCTTATAAACCGCATATCCGGCATCGGTATTTTCACCTGAAAGTCTCACATTTATATGGCTCTCTCCAAGCCATTTAAGCAGACTTACGAATCTCGCATCAACCTTTAAAATATCTGAAACTTCAACTCCATCATCCTCATTAAATTCAAATGTTGTACGTTTTATCGGGTTTGTAAACATTCCATATGAATGATGACTCCACTGTTTATTTTTGTTGTCAATAACCAATATCGGTTTTTCCGGTGTGGCACTTTCCTCATTCGACATAAATGTCCCATATGTGCACACCGCATTTTTCTTTTCTTCATCGGGTACACTGTTAAAATCAAATACCGGCATCGTATTCTCCTTTCGCTTTAAAACTCAATATCTTTAAGATAACGTCCAACTGCATCCTGCCATGAAGGTAGTGGCTTAAACCCATTGTCGATAAGTTTTTTCTTGTCGAGTCTGCTGTTAAACGGTCTCGCCGCTTTTGAAACGCCATACTCTTTCGTTGTAACAGGACTAACCTGAACATTTTGTTCACTGTATTCATCTCTTCCAAGTTCTACAGCCTGTCTGAATATCTCTTTAGCAAAATCATACCAGCTTATATAACCGCCCTCATTTGTTGCATGATAATATCCATACCTGTCAGTTTCTATCATATCGACAAGAAGTCTTGCAAGATCAAATGTGTATGTCGGAGTTCCTATCTGGTCATTTACAACAGTAAGTTTATCGTGAGTCTTTGCAACATTAAGCATAGTCTTTATAAAGTTTGAACCGTTCTTTCCAAATACCCAGGCAATTCTTACTATAAAATATTTATCTAAAATGCCTGATACGGCAAGTTCCCCTTTAAGTTTTGAATCTCCGTAAACGTTTAAAGGCTTATAATCTTTACAATCAGGCTCCCACGGCTTCTCTCCCTGACCGTCAAACACATAATCAGTACTTGTATACATCATAGGAACATCTATCTCTTTGCATGCTTTCGCTATATTTTCTGTTCCCTCTGAATTTATCTTATACACTTTGTCCTGCTTATCTTCATCTTCCGCAGCATCAACAGCCGTCCAAGCTGCACAGTGAATTACTGCATCAGGTTTAATTTCTTTGATGTTTTTAAGAACAGCCTCTCCATCTGTTATATCCATCTGAACATACGGTGCATCAATAGATGCAGCCTCTTTCAAAATATCACTTCCGACTCCTTCATAACCACGCTTTGCAAGCTCGTTCATAACATCAAAACCAAGCTGGCCGCCAACTCCCGTAACCAAAACTTTCATGTTTACACTCCATTCCCGCACTGTCTGCTGCGCATATATCAAATTTTATAATTTCAATATCACAGAACACTACTTTCTGTTTCCATACATTTTTTCATAATAGTTCTGATACTCTCCTGAAATGATAGTCTCCCACCATTCCTTATTGTCAAGATACCACTTTATTGTTTTCTTTATACCATCTGCAAACTTTGTCTCAGGAAGCCATCCAAGTTCGTTGTGAATTTTTGTAGGGTCAATTGCATAACGCATATCATGTCCCTTACGATCTGCAACATATGTGATAAGACTCTCAGGCTTTCCAAGCTCCTTACAGATAATCTTAACTATGTCAATATTTGTCATCTCATTGTGTCCGCCGACATTATAAACCTCACCAACTCTTCCGTTGTGGATGATAAGGTCGATAGCACGGCAATGATCCTCAACATAAAGCCAGTCACGCACATTCTCACCTGTTCCATATACAGGAAGCGGCTTATCATTAAGCGCATTTGCAATCATAAGCGGTATAAGCTTCTCAGGAAAATGATATGGACCATAGTTGTTTGAGCAGCGGCTTATTGTCACCGGAAGTCCGTATGTTCTATGGTAAGCAAGTACCAAAAGGTCTGCCGAAGCCTTAGATGAACTGTATGGGCTGCTTGTGTGAATAGGTGTTTCCTCTGTAAAGAAAAGGTCAGGTCTGTCTAACGGAAGGTCTCCGTAAACTTCATCTGTCGATACCTGATGGTATCTCTTAATTCCATATTTGCGGCATGCATCCATAAGCACTGCAGTTCCCATAATATTTGTGCGAAGGAAAACCTCAGGGTCTTCGATAGAACGGTCAACATGGCTCTCTGCTGCAAAATTTACTACTATGTCAGGCTTTTCTTCCTCAAATAATTTATAAACAGCCTCACGATTTGTAATATCCTCTTTTACAAATCTGAAATTTGGATTATCCATAACCGGTGCAAGTGTTGAAAGATTTCCTGCATAAGTCAGACAATCAAGACAGATTATACGGTAATCCGGATATTTATTTAACATATGAAAAACAAAGTTGCTTCCTATAAATCCTGCTCCACCTGTAACTATAATATTCATTTTATTTTGTTCCTCCATAAACTATTTCTAAAATTGTCTCTTCTTGACCGAAAGTCAAAAAGCATTGCTCCCTCGCTTCTGCTCGGTCACTCTAGTACAAATTCTCCTGATATTTTCCATCGAGCACATCTTTGAGATACTGGCCGTACTGGTTTTTCTTCATTATTTCGTATACTTCCAAAACGTCCTCTTTAGAAATCCATCCGTTTAGATACGCTATTTCTTCCAGGCACGCTATCTTTCTGTGCTGATGCTGTTCAACTGTTTTAACGAAATTTGTCGCTTCTACAAGGCTTTCATGTGTACCTGTATCAAGCCATGTAAATCCTTGTCCCAAAAGTTCAACATTTAAATTTCCCTTTTCGAGATAAATACGGTTAAGGTCGGTAATCTCAAGTTCCCCTCTTGCTGACGGTTTGAGATTCTTAGCATACTCCACAACTTTATTGTCATAGAAATAAAGACCCGTAACGCAATAATTGCTCTTAGGCTTCTCCGGCTTTTCCTCAATAGAAACAGCCTTTCCGCTCTTGTCAAATTCTACAATACCAAATCTTTCCGGGTCATCGACATAATATCCGAAAACTGTTGCACCTTTTCCGTTCTCTGCATTTTTAACAGCTTCATTGAGACGTTTCTTTAATCCGTGTCCTGCAAAAATATTGTCTCCAAGCACCATGGCAACATTGTCATCACCGATAAACTCCGCTCCGATTATAAATGCCTGTGCAAGTCCGTCAGGACTTGGCTGCACCTCATAGGAAAGATTTACGCCAAACTGATGGCCATCTCCCAAAAGTTCCTTAAATCTAGGTGTATCCTGAGGTGTCGAGATAATAAGTATATCTCTTATACCCGCATTCATAAGCACTGACATAGGATAATATATCATAGGCTTGTCATATATCGGCAAAAGCTGTTTACTTGTTACTCTTGTAAGCGGATAAAGACGTGTTCCCGAACCGCCCGCTAAAATAATACCTTTCATATTACTAATCCTCCATTCGTAATAATATTCCATATCTTTCTACTGTAATTACATTATAAAAGGTGCCCTAAGGGCACCTGCAAGCACTTTTTTTATTTTTTATATTTTATTTCTCTTAACCGCCTTAAAAACACCTGCTTCTTTTGTCACCGTAAAGCCATCCTTTGTCTTTTTCTTAACAAATGCAACAAAATCACTGTATCTGTCAACTATAAAACGATTCTGGTTTCCGTGGCACGAAAGAACATACGATATAAGTGCCTCCGGTTTTGTCACCTCAAGGCTGTCCTCGTATTCAGACCATAAAACGTCATCAAAATATTCACAGAGCAGAATGCCTCCGTTTTGTTTTCCAAATTTTTCATACAGTCTGTCTGCCGACAAAACAATTCTGCTATCAAAATCCTTTACAAGCATACTAATCTCTTTCATATGCCCACTGCCATATGTGCTGCATATAATCCTCCCGCCCGGTTTTAAAACACGCTTTATCTCCTCAAAGACTTTTTTAAGATCTTCACAATAAAATAATACGTGATTTGCAATAACAAGATTAAAGCTTTCATCCGGCGCATTTATGTGATGTGCATCCATAACTTCAAACGAAAAACTGTTTCCTGCATCTTTCATTGAACGCCTTACATCTCTTATCATTCCATCCGAAATGTCCGATAATATAACATTTATATCATTAATAATCCTGTGCCTGTTCATGCTCCACAGCGAGGCATCTCCACATCCAAGCTCAAGTATGCTCTCCCCTGCTTTAATATCGCACTGTTCAAAAAGCCACGGAAACCATCCCTGTTTATTTTTTGAAAATTCTTCGTGGAGATTTATTCTCGCAGAAATATTCGATGAGTTTTGATATTGTACTTTAAGCTTGTGCTCCATCTCATTGACATTGACAAGCTGCATCATCTTACTCCAGTCAACATTTTTTTCCTCATCTACAGCTTTTGCGGCATCTAAAAGTGCTGTTTTTATAAGCTCCATCTGTTCAATTTTTTCTTCAATAAGCCCAAGCTGCATATGAAGTGATTCAGAGAAAAAATGTTTATCAGAATTCCTCACTGTCATTTCCTTTATGTCTGCAAGTGAAAAACCGAGATATTTTAAAAACAAAATCTGCTGCAGCCTTGCAAAATCCTCATCCGAATAAAACCTTGCACCGCTGTCACTGACAAAAGATGGTTTTAATATATTATGTTCATCGTAATATCTTATTGTCTTTTTAGTCACATGAGCTTTCTTTGCAAACTCTCCGGACGAATAATACCCTTCTAATTTCATATATCTTCCCTTTATCTTCTGGACGCTGTGACCAGAAGTTAACATTTTAGCTTTATAATATGATTCATTTTGCTCTTATTTATTTGTTTTTGTAAACCAGCCATTACGATTATTTATTTCTTTTCCAGAAGCATATTTACCTGAAATGCCAAACTTGGCAATTGCAGCATTAACAGTATCCCTAATGACTACTTTTTCTCCTATTACCCAGAGCCTACCTCCTTCATTACGCATGTCTTTAACCTCAAGTCCATTTTCTTCAAAGAAGTCTTTTACAGCACTGTTCAATGAAGTGACTATCCTCTGATGTTTTGTATGCACAGCTTTTTCTTCATTATTGTTTTCATCATTTTTTATTTCTGCTTCATTATTTTTTTCAGATACATCTGTATTTCTCTTATTCTTTCCCCTATAATCATCTATATCAATTACTATAGGATATACAAACAGTTCATCAAGTGCTCTCGTATAAGCGATATATTTTTCATTTTTTGACATTCTACCCGATAACACAATGATCGAGCTAAATTCCAAACCTTTCGCATCATCAATATTCATAATATTCCATCTTGTTCTGTGTATACTAAATTCCTCACCTGTCATATCATGAAACTTCTGATTATATTCTGCAAAAGCATCCAATAAGTATTTTGCCTCTTTATCATCTCCAACCAAAATAGCTGCAATTCCCGCTCTCCCTGTGTCCAAAAGTTGAGCAATCAATATATCCTTAAATGATTTCTCATCCTTTATTTCGTGCACTCCTTTTCCCGGAGTATTTATTGCAATCATGTCCATAGTAAACACTTTATTACAATATTCCGTAACTTGAGATGAATTTCTATAATTCTCCTTCATCTCATAAAGATCATAATCTACAATATCTGAAAATTCATTCCAACTATCTATTCCTTTTGTATTTTCAATATGCTGATATACATCTCCAAACATATTAAAAACAACTTTTCCTCCATTGATATTTTGCAATAACCTCAGTTCTTCTGGTGCTATTCCCTGTGCCTCATCAATGGATAAAAGTGCTTCTTTGGTACTGTTAGGCGAACCCTGAAAATGGTACAAAGCTTGCAAATACAAATAAGGCGAATAATTTTGTGCCGGCATTTTACCATCACTATTCTCTTTTATCCCTATTTTTTTCATAATCATTATATAAGCGTTTTTTGCAGCATTACTACTAATTTTTCTTAGTTCATCAGACAAATTCAGAACTTCATTATAATCCGATATATGCAAATATTTTTCATCTGTATTTTGCAATTCTTCGACCAGTGCTTGAACATTATCTATTTCTTTTTTTATTTTTCCTAGATACTCTGCATATTTGTCATCTATTTTACCGAGTTCCCATGAAAACATAAAAAACGACCCTATTAACTGACCAATTTTATCAATAGCAGCATAAACAACATCCGTATCATTCTGACTAAATTCTGGCTTCAGTTCCGAAAACGGTAAAAGAACCGTTTCAATTTTTTTACCACATTTTTTCATCAAGTCAAAGTATTCATCATCAATATTTATCTGTAATATTTCCTCTTTAAGCTGTTGAGTATTGCTTTGTGCATCACTTATTATCGTTTGCCTGTTTTCGATAGCTTTTTCATTAACATCTACATTTAATTTTTTTAATTCCTTCTCTGCTTTCAGAATTTTTTCTTCATTTTGCGTAATCAACTTTGTTATTTCTCGTATCACATTTTGCCTACGATATTTTGCTATTACAGCAATTTTCTGTAAAGAAGTTTGTACCGCTTTAATTCTGTTAAAGTATAATGATAAGACTTTATCATTCTCATTGATTATTCTTTGTGTAAGCAGTAATTTAGATGTTATTTTCTGAGCATAACTATCACTTCTTTGATAACTATCCTGCTCTATAGAAAATATATTTACTGCTTTCTCGAACGCACTATTGTTAATATCACTTAGCTTCTCGAAATATCTATTTATATCAGCAACACACTCGACCGAATAAATATACTTTTCAGTATCTGCATCTATTTTAGCTACATGTCTTACTTTTCCATATTCTCCAGCAGTATGACCATTATATTTACCAATACAATAATCATAATATTGTTCAATAGTTCCCATATTTACATCCGAGATTTCTAACTGATGTCTCATATTTTCTGCTAACTGAATGTACATCTGAGAAGGAGTAATAATATATAGATTAGTCCTATTTAAGCTATTAGGATTATCATATAAAATAATAGGAAGTCTATGTAACATAATCATCGACTTACCAGAGCCTGCACATCCTTGAACTATCATATTTTTATTATAGGGTGCCTGAATAATTTCTCCCTGTTTTTTTTGTATTGAGAAAACTATATTCTTAAATTCCGGTGATGATCTTCTCTCTAATAATTCTTGTAAAAATTCATCTGCTATAATCTGAGCCGCACTGTCTGGATCATATTCATCCGGATTGAACTCTGCTATCAACTCATCAATATATTTGCTATCAAAGAACTTACTATCCTTACATATTTTTAATAATTCTTCATCAAGCATTCCCGGATACAAATTTAAAGCCTTAACTACTCGTGTGAACCGCAATGTAACTTGGTTTTTTACCAGCAATCTATAATGTGCATGAAATTTTTCTCCATGTTTATTTGTAACTATGCTTTCAAACTCAGTTGACGAATTGTCTAACAAATAGTGGCGGCATATTGGCATTTTCCATGATGTAACAAAGGTTTGTGCCATGTGCTGACAAGAATGGAGTCCCACCTTTATTTCATCCACATCAGTCCCCTTATCATCACTGCATTCTAATAAAAGTCTTGTATGATACAATTCATCCCTTGCCTGTAATATTTTTTTTCGATTTTCTTCCGTATCTTTAAGTCCATTAACATTTAGTATTCTAGACAAATATGAATCTGGATTTAGTGCAATATCAATATTCTTAGCTTCATCTACATATGTCTGCATTTTTTTATCTAATGAGTTGATCACCTTGTCCATTTCAGCAATCAGCTCATTTAGAATCGACTGTTCTTCTTCCTTTAATCTGTCTGGTTCACTATTTATATTCAATTAAATCACTTCTCCTCCCCTTACATTTCCAAAAAAGCTTGGATTGATCTTGCTGTATATTTTCCAACAAATCTAACACATGGAAAATATTCTGTATCCATAATATCACCCTCTGATATAAAATCTGCCGCATATAACGGTTGTCCGAACCAAATCATTTTCTTGTCAATAATAGTTATAGGATTCGTGACATATTCATAATTTTTCCGATATTTTATCAATTCATTGGGTAAATCTATATCTTCTGATAACCTAATTCGTACGTCTACACCTTGCTCCTTTTTTTCAAATAATACATGAGACAATTCTTTTATTGCTTCATCATTATCATCTATAACATCCGGTATATCAATATAGATACTATTTCGAGCTAATTGTAAATCTTCAATATATATTTGCCAGCTCGTCTCTCTATCCTCCACATATACGATAGGTTGTTCATTATTGCTTGGCATAAATTCATCTAGAACTGCTCCCCCTTCGATTATATGCTTTTCTCTGGAAAGTTTTTCGATTGCTTTAGTGAAAATTAGTTTCTTTGATATATGCTTTATTTTTAAATATTCTTTGTTGGCAATCAGTATAAACTTTCCCTTTGCTCTGGTAAATGCAACATTGAACAGTCTATTAGCGTTATCATTATGTAATGATGTAAGCAAGGTCCCCGGATATGACATTCTATAACAATCCACAGCGTCATAAATTATGACTGGTTTTTCTGACCCCTGAAACTGATGCACTGTAGCACAGGCAACCTTTTTCCAGCGATTATCATACTCTTGAATGTCTCTTACCATTGATAAAATCAGCCTAGACTGCGCACTATATGGTGTTATGATTCCAACCTCGAACTGAGTTAACCCTTTTTCCGCCATTCTTAAACTTAATAACGCAGATAAAATATTAACTCTTGAGCCATCCTTTGTTTTAGTACACACAGAGTACATTCCGCTTAAATCTATCAGTGCCATTGCAGAATCTGGGCATGGTTTACAGCTTGCTATTTCGTTCCTACTCTCTATAATTTTTTCATAAGTTTTCAGTCTGTCTCCGTACATATATTTGCTTACAAAATAAGCAATATCCGGATGCATCCTGTATTGAGTATCCAACATGACCAGCCATCCATGACACTGATCATTCTCTACTGCTGATGTTATTCCTGTATACTCAAAAATATCTCCTGCTAATCTCTGTTCTTCTTTACACTGGACAATTGCCGGAAGCTGACAAAAATCCCCCATACATATAAAAAAAGATTTGGCAAGTCCAGCAGAAAACACAATTTGCGGAACATACGCCATACTTGCCTCATCAAAAATTACAACATCAAATCTTTGCATATATAATGCTTTGTCAACGGTTGCCTTAGAGACTGTTGTTGCAATAAATACCGCCGAATGAATAATTGCTTTTTCTTGTTCTAACAAATTTTCTCTAATTCTATTTAAGCGTTTATTTATCTCCAAACGTTCTGAAGACCTTTTCTTCATTTTTTTCTTTTTTTCTAGCAGTTCCTTATATTCCTGTGCCATTTGAGGATTTTTATGTAGTACATATTGATATGATGTAAGAGTTTCGCTATCAATCAATTCTTTAGTACGGGGATACCCATATCTAATTACCTTTCCATCGGGAAAATCCGCTTTATTTGCCACTCTTAACAATGCACCATCTACTGAAACATTACTATAAGACAACATTAGCACTCTTCTTCCCTGATTTATGTGCTCAAGTGCTATATTTGCTAATGTTTCAGTTTTTCCTGTTCCCGGCGGTCCCCAGATAAATGTAATCTTCTCTGATGCAGCTCTATTCAATGCAGCATTCTGTCCTCGTATAATCCCTTTCCACGGACTTATTTGTTTTTTCCCGTTACATACAATCTCATATGCAATAGAATCCTTTTGTAAAGACATTTCATCCAGTCTATCGCCTAATGATTCTAAAAGCTGCCACTGTTCAGATGTGAAATCGACACTCTCTACATTTTCACCTATGTATTCCATTGTGCGAATAATTATCGTAAAATCCTCGCATGAGACTATATATGCAGTTACAATATCTTCGGGAAACCATAACTTGATAGCTGTTCCATCCGGATAATGTAAGTCCGTATCCGTATCAAAAGCATATAGATACTCTCCATTTTTAGATGGCAATCTTTCTCCATCAACTATTTTTTGTTTCTTTCCCCCAGTCACTCGTAAATAATTTATTTCCCGATTCAATGAAATCTTATAATCTGTACGAAACCTATCAAAAGAGGATTCTACACTCTCCCCTCGAATATCTTCCTGTAATTTTTCATCTTCCAACTCCAGATGACTTGCAAATGCTGAAGGATATGCATACTTTGATACTTGTCCATGATAATCTACTGCAATAATATTGTCCTTTACATACATTATTACACCGATTGCATGCGTGTTCGTATTCATCACTCTCATACCAATAAGCCTATTTGTATCCATTTCAGCATATCCACCTCTTTTCATGTTCTTAGTTATACTATAGTTTAGAAAGTATCTCTTTTAGACTCACTACTTCCTCATCCGACAAGGTAACTCCTTTACCCATTTTTTCATGTTCCGGTGCCCAATCACGAATATCATATTTTGGTGCAGCTCCATTCCATGAAATGCGATTCAGTTCTTTTCTCCATCCCTTTGCGTTTTCTGAAATCACACCAATTTCCTCTACTATTTCATATTTGAATTCTGCCATATTATCAAATCCTTCCTACTTATACATATTGTAATATGCATTTTTCTGTTCTATCGGCTCTGCTATTCCGTTTAATTTTGCTTGTTCCATTGCAATTTTTTCCTTTATTTTCCTTTTTTTCGAGAACGAAAACAGCCCTATTTTTGCTAAGCATCTTTGAAGTTCTTCAATCTTTTCTCTTTGCTTATCAAACTCTACATTGTACTTTTGGTATCGTAACCTCCCGGCTAAATCAGAAATTATTTTGTAACAATATCTAACAGTGCCTTATATCCATCCACTACATCATATTTCACAGTTCCATTGCTGATTGCCTTAAAATGCTCCCTTGCGCAATGTATCTTTGCTTTTTCAATATCTCTTAACTGCATTGAACTCATTGAGCCTTTCGTTTCAGCCACAAAATAGATATGCTTTACCGTTCCTTCATAAAATGCGATTGCCCAGTCCGGATTATAATGTCCGACAGGCGTTGATATATAAAATCCATCCGGCAATTTCACATATACTGCAACATCTCTGTTTGTATCCAGTTCTGTTGCAAAAGCCTGTTCATTTGTGGAATCATATACAATATGGTCATACAGATGTTTATTTGCTTTCATGGCATTAACACCCAGACGTCCCTTTATTGTCGGCTCCGTGAATATATCCGTACCATATTTTTCATCCATCACATCATACGTAATATGCTGAATAATTGCAGTAGCTTTTTCATCATTGATAAGTGACGCTGCTTTAATGATAAATTCCTCCGGATTATCTTTGAACTGCTCAAATACCGGTTTCTGTATTCCTTGAAGTATCTGGATAACTGCCTTTCTTGTAAGTCCTGTCTCATCCACCAATTTTCCTATCAAGTCATATTTTACATTGGAATTTGCAGTAATTGTGTTTCCATAACTGCTTGTTTCTTTTAAGACAAATGCAGAACCATCGTTTAATGCTTCTTTTGAGTCGATTCTGTCTAGTTCACCAAGCTTCACATTGACATATATCTTAGATACTCGCAATTTTATATCCAGCGAAGCGATTGCTTTTCTTACAAGTTCATCTGTATCAAAATCAACCACGTATACAGATTTTGAGTTAATCTTTCCCCACAATGCCTTAAATTCCGGCATTGCTAGTTTGTCTTCATCTACTTGTAGCTCCACATTATTACTCCTGGCATTTTCAGGCTGCATTGCACGGCTGTCATAAATTGAATCAATAATTTCAATTACCGAACCTGCAGAGTCAGCCACTTCTTCTGCGACTTTAATCTCTCCATTTGCTTTATCTGCATAGTACTTATCTGTGAGTACACCTTTTTTATCTATGTATCCATTTACTATCATATCGTAATGAATAGCATGTGCTGTATCCGAATCTACTACCTGTTCATTTCCATGTTCGTCCTTAATTACTTTTCCAATAAACAGCTCCGGCGTTACCGCACGAGGTCTGTCTGCAACTGCTTCTGCCATCTCACTTTGTAATCCCTTTGCAAAACTGTCATAGCTCTCACTGGCAATCACTGTAAGCACATTCACATTCTGTACATCATTTCCGAGTACATTCACATCCATACGCTCACCGTCCTGATTAACGCACAGTCTTAAACCTCGTCCTACTTCCTGACGCTTTCTGACATCGCTGCTGCTCTGTTTCAAGGTACATATCTGAAATACATTCGGATTATCCCATCCTTCCCGCAATGCAGAATGTGAAAATATAAAACGCACCGGCGATTTCTTGGGATTTCGGTCTAACAGCAGCTCTTTGTTTTTCATAATAAGATCATAAGCATCCACATCATCTGTAGTCGTTTCCTTACGTCCAACCTTGGAATCAATCATTTTTCCTTTTTTATCAATAGAAAAATAACCAGCATGTGTTTTCTCTGCCGGAATCTCATTCAGATATTTTATGTAATCATCATCACCTATGCCAATCTGCAGATTGCTTATAATATCCTTATATTCTTCTTCAAACATATCTGCATAAGTACCATTCATAGCTGCTCCGGCTTCATCATATTGTTTGTATTTGGCAACTTCATCAATGAAGAATAAAGACAGCACCTTGATTCCCTTATGGAAAAGCTCTCTTTCTCTCTGGATATGTGATAAAATCGTCTCTCTAATCTGGATACGTCTGATCTGTTCCTCGCTCACCTTACCAATCACATCTCCGGCATAGAGCTTTATGCCATTGATAAATTCGACCGAATCATCTCGTCCGTCAATCCTTGATATAACAAATCCCTGCTTGTATTCTTCCATTTTACCGGAATTGTCATAAAGATTATAGCGTTCGGATACTGTACGTGTTATTTTACGGATACCACTAGCACCTTTGCAGTCAAACTGGATTGTCGCAGTCGGAGCTGCTTTCGACAAATTGATGCTTTCCAGATAGACATAGCTTTCTGTAGCTGTGCTTCCTGATTCTGTGATGCCCTTGACAGCAATCTTCTTTACCAGTTTTTTATTGTATGCTTCCATTGCATCCAGACGGTAAATCATATTATAAATGCTGTCACTCTTATGTGTTGCAGAATATCTCAATGTCATCAAAGGATTGAACTGTTTCAGATTTTCCTTGGTCTGCTTGCCTTCTACTGACTGCGGTTCATCAATAATCACAATCGGATTGGTCTTTGCGATAATATCAATCGGTCTGCGGCTTCTGAACTCGTCCAGTTTCATATAAATACGTCTGGCATCTTTTCCTTTTGCATTAAACGCCTGTGAATTGATAATCATAACATTGATTGAATTATCTGAAGCAAAACGATCGATCTCTGTCAACTGTGCGGAATTATAGATAAAAAATCTGATTTTCTTTCCATACTCCTCTGCGAAATGCTCCTGTGTTACCTGAAATGACTTATAAACTCCCTCACGTATTGCAATACTAGGCACAACAATAATAAACTTACTCCAGCCATAATGCCTATTGAGTTCATACATAGTCTTAATATAGGTATAGGTCTTGCCGACACCTGTTTCCATCTCGATTGTCAGATTATAACGACCTTCTAGATGATTGGATGGCTGAATCTGATTATTTCTCTGTATTTTATTGATATGCTCTAAGATAACCCCGTCACTCAATTCCGGAACAATTTTCTGATTACTCCAACCTGTGAAATCCTGCTCATCTGTCATAGATGACTGTGAAAAGGAATCACCCGACATTGTTTTTCCTTCATATCCCTTATCCATCATATAAGAAGGTGTCAGATATGGCTGACCTGCAAACACATCTACTACTGCTTTCGCAGCATCTGCCTGAAACTTTTGATGTCTGAATTGTAATTTCATTCGTCCCAAGCCTCCTTTTCCTCTGACATTTGTTCTTCCAATAATTTTTGCAACGCTTCTTTACTCGGCAATACAGTTTCATACTTACTTGCAAAAATCTGTGAATTATCCTCTGGCAATGTCATTTCTACCACAGCATTATTCTTATCCTTGCAAAGCACAATGCCAATCGTCGGATTTTCATCCGGCAATTTCACTTTTCTGTCATAATAATTTACATACATTTGCATCTGACCTATATCCTGATGCTTTAATTCGCCAATTTTAAGGTCAAACAGGACGAAACAACGCAACAGCCGATTATAAAATACCAAATCCACCATAAAATGTTCTTCATCAAATGTAAATCGTACCTGTCTGCCAATAAAAGCGAACCCTCTGCCAAGCTCCAGTAAAAATTGCTGTAAGTTATCTATAATACGACTTTCCAGCTCACTTTCGGAATATTCCGGCAATTCTTTCAGACCAAGAAATTCCAATACATACGGATCTTTGATTACATTCTGCGGTTTCTCAAAACTCTGCCCTTCCAGTGCCAAACGATAAACCTTGTCTTTATCTGTGCTAAGTGCGATTCGTTCATATAACGAACTATCGTATTGACGTTTTAATTCTGATAAACTCCAGTCATTTTTTACAGATTCAATTTCATAAAAATGACGCTCATCTATATTGGTAATTCGCATAAGCTTTAAATAATGTGACCAACTCAGGAAAAACCTTCTTCCGGTATCAATCATCGGAAGATTTTCAAATTGGCTAAACACTGTTTCGCCAATCTGATCAGTAGAATAAACCCTATAGAATTGACGAATATTTTTTAAGTTTCCAACCGAAAAACCTTTCCCATACATTTTTGTTAAATATACTGATAATTCATTTACAAGCTGCGTTCCATACGCAGCCCGTTGTTTTCCCTTTTGTTCTTCCTCTACAATGATTTTTCCAATTTCATAGTAAGCATATACCATAGAAAGATTAACCGCAGTTTTGGCATTTTTTCTCGCCTTATCAAGAACATTCGATACATTTTCAAAAAAACTCTTGTCTATGGTAATTACATCGTTATCCTTTTCCATCATCACACCTCCTAAATCACTTTGATACTTGTGTCAGGAGCGACCAGCTTAAAGATTTCTCCAACATTTATTTTTGACGGACTATTTGCAAAGCTGCTATCACGGAATACTGCTCGGAGCGGCTGCTTCCTTGCGATCTCTTTGATTACACTATCCGGGATATTCTCATCAAAGCAAGCAATCAAATCTCCATCATTGTAATTATGAACTGTGCATCCCTCTATTTGTTCTGAGCTATATGGTAATGATAATGGCAGTCCCCATTCAAGTAAGCATCCAAATAGTAAATCAAGGTCTGTGCGGTCTGATTTTATGTTTGATTCTAACTGAGATAAAAATCCCTGTGAATAGTCTGCCGGACTGAAATATACGTCATTCATGTTGGAATCATCAACCTTTAAAACTCTGAATCCAGTATCAACATTACTGTCATTTATAGACTTTCCAGATTGTATTAACCTCTCTTTACCTATTTCACTTAAAAAATGAGGTCTATTAATACTGTCCAAATAATCAATTAATTCCTGTGTATCTTTTTTACTTGTACCGCTCTGTTTTAATACTTCCTCATCTAAATTTTCCTGCAACTGAACAAGGATAAATTTTCTATTGATTCCACTTTTTTTACTATAATTCATAACTGCTTGCCCCGTTGTTCCAGAGCCACCAAAAAAGTCTAATACTATATCATTTTTATCTGTAAACAGTGTTATAATTCTTTCGAGTAATCTTAAAGGTTTCTTACCATTTCTAAAATTGACAAATCCTTCATTGTCTAATCCTGTTGTTTTAATATCCTGCCAAAAATCGCAAGGATTAACTGTAAGATAATCATCTGCAAACAGTATTTTAATACGCGGTTTTGCAATCTCATAAGAATAATCACCTTTGATAAAATACATTTTCTTTTGAGGTGTAACAATAGAATAAAAAGTACTTGATACTTTTTTCCTCTTTTCATCCGCTAACTGTTTTGCACCACCTGTCATAGATACCGTTTGTATTATTCTCCATGCATTTTGAAAGTTAAAATTTTCATATTCGTTATCAGGAATTTCATATTTCTTATATGCTGTTCCCAAAGAAATGTACTCAACTTTTGAAAGAATTTTATCGCATATTTTTATATCTTCTAATGTTCTATCTTCATTTTCTCTAATTTTCTTTATGATTTCAACCTCATCACGAGATATGTTCTCTAGCAATGTTTTATATTCATTATCCCATTTTTCTTTCGGAATATTTATATTTCCCAACTGACTTCTTTCCCCATTGGTATATACTAAAATATATTCCTTAAGTTTTGGGATTCGCAAATCCGCATGTGCCATTTTCATTCCTGTCGGTTCGGACATTTTGACAACAATAGTTGTCATAAAGTTTGATGCACCAAATACTTCGTCACATATTTTTTTTAAATTATCGTATTCATTATCATCTATCTGAATACATATAACTCCATTGAATGTCAATAAGTTTTTTGCTAACAATAAACGTGAATAAATCATTGAACACCAATC
Source organism: Butyribacter sp. (assembly GCF_056818865.1). Classification (NCBI taxonomy): domain Bacteria; kingdom Bacillati; phylum Bacillota; class Clostridia; order Lachnospirales; family Lachnospiraceae; genus Butyribacter; species Butyribacter sp. The sequence goes on along the minus strand of NZ_DBLYGC010000005.1, from coordinate 16,817 downwards.
TGAATGAAATCTTGAATTTCCATTATTGTTCTCCTTAAATAATTTATTTCCATCTACATTAAACAAACCTATTCCATTTTCGTACTCCTCTTCGTTCATAGTATAATCATCTGGGTACACAAAATTATCAGACCCCGTATTATAAGGAGGATCTATATATATTAACTTGACTGCCCCCAAATAACTCTCTTGTAATAGTTTTAGTACATCGATATTATCCCCTTCAATGTATAGGTTCTCCGTTTTATCCCAATTTACACTTTCTTCTGGGCATGGACGCAATGTTTTACGAATTGGTTTATTGGCTTCCACAATCGCTGCTTTTTTGCCAACCCATGTAAACTCATATGCTTCATCGCCATCAATCACTTCATCCGAGAGCATCTGTTTTAACATTTCAAAATTTACTGCTTTTTTATAAACTTTATTGTCAGGCGTACTTTTTTCTTCATCCAGCATTTCAGTTATGCAATTAGGAAATAATTCCCCTATTCTCTCAATATTTTGTTCTGTCATATTTACAGATTCCATTTTCATCTTGTCCATATTTATTTTCTCCTATTTCTGTATAATCGGAAGAATAGCGTTATAAGCTATCATTGCCCAATTTGTAAGTTTAATCATTGCATCCGCCGTATCTGCTGTATCGGTTATTTTTTTCATTACTTTCTTCAATTTTGATTCAGCTTCTTCTCCATTCTTTGCTTTTGCAATAGCAAGTATTTCTGCCATAATTTCTATCAATTCATCCTGCTTATCGTTAGATTGGTTAATCAACTCAACAAGCATTGATAAGTTTGCTGTATTCTCATTTATTGATTGAAGCATTTCTAAACTTTTCTCTTGGTACTTTTGTGTTCTTTCGATATGATCAGCTAATGGAATAGGTTCAATATCTGGCAAATCAGGTGTTTTAATATCCTTATATAAATCAATATTAGACATCATTGTTGGCGATATATCGTATTTAGTAAAATTCTGCATCATATTTTTAATTCCTTCACTTATATCAACTTTTTTATATCCTTCCACTAAATTTCCTCCAATTCTCTCTTGAGCTTTTTCAGCTCATTATTCATCTCCATCTGCTTGTTAAGCTGTTTTTCCTTCTTTATCTTTGCCTTTAATGCTTCTATCTGTTTTTGCACTGTCTGTCTTTGTTCCTCTCTCTCAACAGACTCTTTCAGGCTTTCTCCAGTTTTTTCGGTACTGAGCTTGTCTCCTGCAATCTGCCTTACAAAATTCTCATATACAACATCTATGTTTAAGCCTTCCATTTTTAGCGGCAGTTCATCCTCAACGAACCACTCCGTATAATAATATCCATTTACCTTGAATGCTTTACTACCGGATGCGGCTGCTTCCTTGTATCCTATCCGTGCCTGATATTTACCTTCGTATTCCAATAAAAACAGGATATGGTATGGAATTTCTCTGTCAATCTGCCTAAGCAGTCCATCGTCAAGTACAGGACTGTTCAGCCGGATTTCAAACACCTCCAGCTCTGTTACTTCACTTCCTGCGGCAAGGTTTGTTGTTGATGCAGCGATTTTATTTTTCCAATAAATAATCTTCACTTGCTCAACAAAAACTTTTTTCAGTGCCGGTGATATATCCATATTTTCGTAGAATTTCTGTTTCGGAATCCTTTTATTAAATTCCGTTGTCTTAGGTAACCCAAGCATATTACACCTTCTTTCCTACTTCACGACAAGGAAACAAATCAGTTCAAAATCATTAAGTCCTGATATTTCTGACATAAGGGCAGATGTTCCACCTGCCGAAAACAGACTGTCTATATCACTTTCTTCCTTACAATCAATAATAGAATTGATTGCTTCACTCAAAAGCTCGGACATCTCACTCATATTACGTCCATCATCAGTCTCCTCGTTAAATTGCCTGCATAAATCCTTTATCGGTGCATCTTTACCTCTGCATAGCAGCCGAATATCATCAAGCATATTCTTAGGATTTAGATAATCACAGATAATCTCTCCATCTATCCCTATGTACACCATGTAAAACGGATGTATCCGGTTCTGGTTGTCAATATTCACACTATTGTTGATATTCTTTAATACAAAAATAACCCCCTCCGGAAGTTCCTCTGTTGCAGGTACCACCGCATGTAATCCTTTTGGTTTCGTGTCCATGTCCCCATGCGTTTTCACATATTCCAATAAGTCAAGCCGAAATTCATTCAGCCCCAAATCCATAATTGAAATGCCAGACGACATATCCTCTATATCAACAACTTCTTCCTGCAAGCGTTTGAGTTGCTGTTTTCGATATTCCAAATCTCCTTTTTCTTCCGGATTGATAAGATCATCGTCTCCTGTGGATGTCATTACGGAGATTTTCATTCTAGTCTCTACACGCCCTTTAAGATTGATGTATTCGTCGAGATCCATGTCAGGCCAGAAATTCACGAGCTGTATGCTCTCATTCTTGCTGCCAATACGATCTACTCGACCAAATCTCTGAATGATACGAACAGGATTCCAATGTATATCATAATTGACAAGATAATCACAATCCTGTAGGTTCTGACCTTCCGAAATACAATCCGTTGCAATCAATATATCTATCTCTGTCGTTTTTCCCGGCATAAGAACATCTCTGCCTTTGGATATTGGAGAAAAGCAGGTCAGTACATTATTTAAGGTTGCGTGAAACCCTTTTATAGTAGTCTTTCCATCAATCGTACCTGTAATAACTGCTGTCTCCAGACCATATTTTTGCTTTATATAGGTGCTGACATGTTCATATAAATATTCTGCTGTATCAGAAAATGCAGAAAATATCAAAACCTTTTTATTTCCCGGATTGATAGGATTTTCGATCTTAGCAGAAATTAGTTTTAATAATTCCTGCAGCTTGTAATCATGCTCCGGTGTAATATCTGCTACCATAAGCGTAAGCAATTCTAAAGTCTCTGCGTCTTTCTGCAATTCACCACGCCATGTTTTATAGTCCATATCCGCAAGGTCTATTTTTACCTTTTTACCAACAGTAAAATAATCCGTATTCGTATCATCCATATCCCATTCAGAATCAGATGCTTCATACATATCTATATCCGAGCTTCCATACTGTTCAAAACGGTCAATGGAAGTCAATGTATTCTCTATCAGCTTCTTTATTCTCTGCAAAGTAAGCTGGAATGAATTGACAGAACTCTCTAATCGCTTCAAAAGGTTAATGCTCATCAGTCGCTTAATACCTTGCTCACGTCCGGTCTGTGTCAGATTTTCTCCTTTGTTATGCGTAAGATCAAGATATTTCTGCATCTTACTAGGGAATATATAGTTTGATGGCGTATATATGCACAAAGACAATAACATCAACTGCTCATATATCTGATTATAATTGATTGCACTATCAAGATCAGTGAGCTTTGGTCGCAAAGAAATAGGTTTATTTCTCTCAGGAAATTTACCTATTTCAGCAGTATTATAATATTTCTCGATATGCTTTCTTGATCTGGCAATCGTCACGCTGTCAAGGAGCTCGAAAAAATCAAAATCCAAGGTACGAAGAAGTGCATCTGTAGTTCTGTCTTCCGGTTCTAACTTGCTCCACGCATTAAATGCTTTCTGTGCCTGCTTAAATATTTCATCAATCGTTTTGTTGGTGTCAAGTTTCTTGTTGATTTTCTCCGAATCTCCTTCATAAGCTATCGCAAGCTGATTTTTCAAATCAACAAATCTGTTATTAACAGGTGTTGCGGATAACATTAACACCTTCGTTTTTACACCTGCACGGATTATTTTATCCATCAATTTCACATAACGGTTTTCCTGTGTGTTTGCGTGGGTTCCGGCACCATTGCGAAAATTGTGGGATTCATCAATTACCACTAAATCATAATTTCCCCAATTCAGCCTGTCCAAATCAAGTCCATTAGAAAATCCATGTGCTCTTGAAAGATCTGTATGGAATAATACATCGTAATTTAATCTGTCCGCTGCAATCGGGTTGTTTACATAGTTGTCCTTATAAGTATTCCAGTTCTCAGCCAGCTTCTTTGGACATAAAACGAGAACACTTTTGTTTCTATTTTCATAATATTTTACAACAGCAAGCGCTGTGAAAGTCTTACCTAGTCCAACACTGTCCGCTAAAATACAGCCATTATAACGCTCCAGCTTATTGATAATTGCAAGTACAGCATCTTTTTGAAAATCATATAACATATTCCAGATTTTGCTCTGTTTGAAGCCTGTGGCTTCATTGGGCAGCTCATCTTCTGATATATCATCCAGAAATTCGCTGAATACATGATACAGTGTCATAAAATATATAAACTCCGGTGAGTTCTCGTTATATGCTGTTGTGATATTCTCTATCACTACATCTGTTACATCCTGTAATTTATCTTTGTCATTCCAAAGTGTTTCAAAGAGTTGGATATAGGATTCTGAAAAAGGTGCATCAAAACGATTTACCATATTGTAGCTGTTATTACCTCTCTCACAGCCAATATCTACTGTTGTAAAACCATTGATAGGCATATATGCCACACGTTCCTCTTTACCGGATACAGTTACAAATCCACCCATATTCTCCCCGGTTGTGTTCGATTTAAACTGCACTTTTCTTCTGATCCAGTCGGCACACTCCTTCGCAATAGCCTTCTGTGTCATTTCATTTCGCAGCTTGATTTCAAATTCTGTTCCATATAAGCTATTTTCTCTGCTCAGTCTTGGAATATAAAATTCTCTTTTCTGCTTTTCAGCCTTCTCTTTTACAAATGTTGGTGATGTGAATATAAAACGACATTCTTCGACTGATTCAAATTGTTTCTTTAATTCTTTGTAGGCATACATAGAAAAACAAGCAGCCGCTACCGATAGTTTACTGCCCTTTGTAATCGTAGATGCCATATCATCTCTGACAATCTCCGTCACATTATCGAAAACTTTTACTTCCATCACAACTCATCTCCCTGGTCTCTGTAACTGCTTACTCGTTATTGTCATCATCCTTTACAAATTCACACATATCACTAATGTCACAGTCAAGATATGTAGCAATCTTTAGCAATACGCTCATAGCAACTTCCTCATTTTTACGCATTTTCGTCATCGTATTCGGAGACATCTCTACAGCTTTTCGCAAATCAGCTTTGCTCATATCTTTGTCTATCAGCAATTTCCATAATTTTTTATAGCTTACTCTCATGCTCCACCTCTGTTCTGCTAGTCAATTATTTCGTCCCATGTGTCAATTTATAACACATTATTACTATCCTAGTGTAGCATAAGCAATATATATATTCAAGACAGTCTCACAACTTCTTGCGAAACAATATCTATATAATTCGATTTTGTTACTTAAAACAAGAAGCCAACCGTCATCGGTCAGCCTCTCAATTTTCTAATCAAAACATAATCAGCGATCATGCGATAAACCACAACAACCAAGCTCCAAAATACCTACCAGTCATCTCCAAGTTCGTCCATGGCATCATCTACGCCATCCGCATAATCTGAATCACTGTTGTATCTGTCATAATCATAATCGCCATCATCGTAAATTGAATCATATCCATCATCATAAGAGTGATATGAACTACTCTTTTTACCTGACGAATTACTCTTATAGGTCGAACTACCAGATGAGTAACTTGAAGAAGAACTTCCTGTTGTTCCGCTTTTTTTATTGCTTGAAGTTCCACTATAAGAGCTTGATGAACTCTTGCCAGATGAATAGGAACTGCTGGAACTCTTTGAAGAACTCTTATACGAAGAACTTCCTGTATAGGGCTTATGTAGATAACAATAACTGCTACCTGCAGCCTGCTTGTTATCACAGCCTGACTTGATACATTTAGGTTCACTTGCTTCACTTAGCGTTCCAATAACATAAAGAATTCCTATCATCACAAGGAATACTACCAAGTATTGACCAAAAGAACCTTTCCTCATATAAATCACACTCCCTCTAATCAACGCTTCATTGCCATCTGCTTTTCATCATATCTCAAGTGTATCAAACATATACGGTATCGTCAAACTGTGGCTTATCATACATCAGCACTTTTATGACATTTTGCCTGGCTGCCACAAATAATCGGGGATACCGTCTTTATAAGAAACTTCTATCTCACCTCTTATAAGTGGTTTTATATAATCTGTGATTTCTTTTGTAACATCATTTTGTTCTTTATTTATCCACTCAACCGGCACTTTCTTTTCTATATTTGCGATACATCCAAGCTCTATATATTCTATATCATATCTATATGGCTTCTCTGATACCCTCTTTAAAACAGGAATAAAGCCTGAATTGCCTGCAACCGCATACTTTACCGCTGAAACACCAAGTTCAAAAGCTTCCCTGATGTCTGTAGCCGATGCCACATGTGCTGCACAACGCTGCATAATATTTATTTCAACGCTCCTGCATTTAATACCAATTTTGTCTTTCACCAGAATTTCAAGTGCTTTTGCTGCTCCTCCCAATTGATTGTGTCCAAACACATCTGATGTTCCCGCACTTATATAATTTCCTTCTCTGTCATGTATTCCCTCTGAAACAGCAACCATCACACAATTAGATTTTTTGAGTTCCTTTTTCACATCTTCCATAAATCTTTCTTTGTCAAAATCAACCTCAGGAAGATATACAAGCTGTGGCATTTCATTAAATTCATTTCTTGCAAGAGCTGCTGCCGCCGTAAGCCAGCCCGCATTTCTTCCCATAAGTTCAACAATCGTCACACACGGTATATCATAAATTTTTACATCATGTGCCATTTCTGCCATAGACGCAGCAATATATTTAGCCGCTGAGCCGTATCCCGGAGTATGATCCGTAACAGGAAGGTCATTGTCAATAGACTTTGGAACACCTGCAAACCGTATATCCGAATCTATACTCCTTCCATACGTTGACAGCTTGTTGACAGTATCCATTGAATCATTTCCTCCAATATAGAAAAACATACCAATGTCATTTTTATCCAGTATAGAAAAAATCTTTTCGTAGACTTCTGCCCCCTCTTCAACAGACGGAAGCTTATAACGGCATGAGCCCAAATACATTGACGGAGTAATGGCAAGTCTGTCAATCATTGATTTCGGACTCCATGTATCAAAAGTCCCATCCGGCTGCGAAATTTTGATTTCTGAAACACTTTCTTTTCCGTTTTTTACATCTTCCCGAAACTCTGAAAGATTAATAAAGTTCTCATCCAATACACCCTTAATGCCGTTTGCCGCCCCAAAAACTTCATAATCTCCTGATTGTGCAACTCCGGCAATAACTCCGGCAAGAGAAGCATTTATAGCAACCGTAGGTCCACCTGACTGTGCAACTAAAACTTTTTTTCTCATAATATTATCTGTTCCCTTCTAAATTTTCTTACATATTATTATCCTAATGTATTATACATTACTCATCTCATTTAGTAAATCTAATTTTGAAAGTAACAAATATCTGTTTTTTCACGTAATTTTCCCAAAGTAAATTACATACTTACTATTTACAAATATTTCCTAAATGACAGACTATTAAAGTGTACTTAAAACATATTTTTTCAGAGGTAATATACAAATGAAATTTAAAACAAGAAACTTCACAATATGTCTCTATATGCACTGGAACAATTGATTCATTATAAATATTTTTAACGCTGTATGTTTAAAATTTACTCCACATTTTTAAGTGCATCGCTCTTTGGTATTTTCCTTATTTTTGCCATTTGAATAACGCAAACCACAAGATAACTGAGCACTCCCATAATAAACATCTTCACATAACAACTGTTTGATATGATATACGGAACATATCCCGTCATCTGAGTATACAGATACGATGTAAACATTTCATGCAGGAAAATGTTTACTATTGGGATTGCTAAGAGAAGCGAGATAACTACAACCACAAATGTAGTTATAATATAAAGTCCACCTATCTCCATATCCGAATATCCGAGAATTTTCGTAAGCGCTATCGAATTGCTGTTTTTTTCGATAATCTGCTTTGACAAAAGGTACATCAGAAGAATAAACATTATAACTCCGAAATATTTAACCATATCCATGAAACTGCCCATTGACACTTTCATCTGTGTTGATACTTTTCTCAAATCTTTTACCGTTATAATACTCGCTATATAATCGTCATCTATATCTGTTAATTTTTTATTGCTGAAATATCCGCTGTAATAATCATCATCCTTGTCAAAAGTCTTAATAAACATATCCCTGTTCATAAATACTGATATTACCGCATCATATGTATATGAACCTGCAACTTCAAATTTATATGTTTTGTTGCTGTACGGGTCTTTTAATTCGATTTTATCACCGTTCTTTACTCCAAATTTGTCCATATATCCATTTGATACATAAACTTTGCCATCAGGGATATTAGCATCAATATATGTACTGTCATCTGATATTCCATATATTGTTATCTCATCTTCCATATATTTTCCCGGAAGAGTTTTAAGACTCTCCACACAATATTTTTCAGCTCCGGATTCTTTTGTTTCAACCGGTGCTTTCAAAATATACTGGTAATCTGCTATCGTACTCTTTCCCACCAGTTCTGAATAATCATCAATAAGCGGTCCAAACATAAGACTGAATATAACAATCATTGCGGCAAACAGTATGCCAACAAATAATGTTATATAATTTGAAACATTTTGAAATACCACTCTCAATCTGAATCTGTGCATAAACGGTATTTTTGTATTTAACCTTATAGCTTTCTTTCTTGTTTTCTTTGAAAGTTCCCTGCGCAAAAACTGGAGCGGTGAAATCTTTAATTTAGATGACAAAACCGCATAATTTATGATAAACATAAGTATAATCGGAATAACCGTCGTATCCACAAATGCTTCTGCATTCCATAATGTATTGTAAGTCGGCAGACTGTAACTGTTATAATACATTGACGCCATAAATTTCACCATAACCGTATACCCGATAATATTTCCGATAACAGCCGATATAAATGTCACGAGTATCGGATTTATCATATAATGTCTTACTATCTCGCCCCTTGTGTATCCCGATGCTCTTAAAGTACCTATCACTCCCGCTTCTTTGACTATTGTATTGGACGTTGTTATTGCAAAAACAAATGCAAGTATCGCTATAACAATATAATCAAACAAGATAAACATTGCTTTATCGCCACCCATATCATCACCGGTAAAGTTAATCGCTTTATTGGAATAACGTGGTAAATAAGATGTAACAACAGCCTGCTTGCTCAGATTTTCAAGAAAATCATCTGACATATCCTTTTGCTTTTTGTCACTTTCAGGCTCTTTATCATACTTCACTGCATAACAATAACTTAATTTACTCTTTTTAAGTTTGCTAAGACCGCTGTCAGTCATTGAAGCAACACCAAAATTCACCGAGTCAAACATCATATCGGCATTATCTTCAAACACACAGCTGTAATCAGGCATTGCAATGAAACCTGTTATTTTATATATTTTTTTATCAATTGTTATATTGTCTCCAACTTTATAGTTGTTATTTTTTGCAAATACTCTGTCAATCGCAATCTCATCATCCTGTTTTGCAAGCTTTCCTGACATTACACATAACTTATTTACATTTTTTCTTTCACCATATATTCTTATAGTCGCATTCTTTTTTGATTCATTTAATTCGTAATATCTCTGGTCATATATCTTAACCTTATTTTCTTTTTCAAGTTTATCTATCGTTTCATCAGACAACTTGTCAGCCGTAACAAAATTTATATATTCCACATTATACTTGTCAAATCCCTTTTTATACGCGTCATATACACTGTTATCGGCTACAAGAAATCCTGATACAAGACTTATAAGCATAGTCATAAATAAAAAGATAACAATATACTTCCCAATATCTCCCTTTAATTCTCTAGGAAGTCTTTTTGTAAGTGGATTTTTCATTTTCTCACCTCCTACCATTCAAGTTCTTTCGCTGAAATTTTATTTTCATTTTTATAATTTTTTCTTATCTCTCCATCTCTCAGCGTAATAACTCTGTCAGCCATATTTTTTATAGCATCATTGTGAGTAACAATAATTATTGTATTTCCGTATTTTTCATTGATACTTTCTATCAATTTAAGAATTTCCTTTGAAGTATTATAATCAAGCGCACCTGTCGGCTCATCGCACAAAAGAAGGTCAGGATTTTTTATAATCGCTCTTCCTATCGAAGTTCTCTGCTGCTGTCCTCCGGAAAGCTGATTCGGAAGCTTATGTCTGTGCTCATAAAGTCCAAGACCTTTAAGTATTTCGTCTGTATCCATCGGATTGTCACTCAGATACGCACCCGTTTCAACATTCTCCTTTATATTGAGATTTGGTATAAGATTATACATCTGAAAAACATAACCAAGATGCTTTCTTCTGTAGCTTGTAAGCTGCTTTTCATTCATATCCTCAATTTTGTCACCATTTATGGCTATGTACCCGGCATCTGCCTCGTCTATACCGCCAATAATATTAAGAAGCGTAGATTTGCCGGAACCCGAAGGCCCAAGTAAAACACATATCTCCCCCTTTTCAATTTCAATGTTAATTCCCTTTAAAACCTCAACTCTGCTTTCTCCCTCTCCGTAATGTTTTCTAATATCTTTAATTTCAAGAAACATAGCGTCACTCCTCCCGATGTTTTTACATCTTAAATCATTTTTTCTTTTTATCTCATGTGAATACTTGTTCATATGAATATATGTATCACATTTCCCCAAAAAAGTCAATACAAAACAGCAAAAAAGTTAGCACATACTAACTCATATTCTTAGTATATGCTAACTTCAATTAGTTATCAATATCTTATTCATATAAAATTCTCGTTTTTATATAATCTGCGATGACAAACCATAAAAACAATATATCCGATTACAGTTCCCAATATATTTGTTACTACATCGTCAAGCTGACAATACCCGCATCCCGTCCTATACTGTATACATTCAATACATACACTGCATATCGCACCTGCAAATATTGTCAATGCCGATACTTTTTTAGGCAGACATGACGGAAATAAAATTCCAAACGGAATAAATAAAATCACATTCTCTATAACATACGCATGTTCCTGATTCGTTGTTCCCCACGTAGAAAAAAGCCGCATATCCACGCCAATTCTTGAACCTGGTTCTCTCGAAAAATAAACTATATTACATAACACAAAAAAATAAATGATAAACAATGTACTTCCAACAAAACGCCATGTGAATATATACTTTGACCAAAAAGTCTCAGATTGTTTTTTCGTCACCTGTTTATGATATATAAAACAACTTATAATACCAAATAAAATTGCATAAACAACCCCCGCTTTAATTCCATTATTTAAATAAATCAATACATCATGTATATCATTTAAAATATAATTGTATAACGAATCATATAGCAACTTACCTTTCCTCCCATCAAATTTTTCTTTAAATATATCGCCTTTCGGACAAAAAGCACCAATCATCTTAGACTGATGCTTTTAAAATATACTATACATTTTAACTTATACGCTAAAATCATTAACCAATCAAAACTTCCCTGCCTCTAAAGGCAAATCCATAGTGTCTGATATTTTCCTTTTTTACACCTCTTTTAATAAGTTCAATATCATATTTTTTTTCTTCAATCTGTTTTAGTGCAGCCTGCACTGTCTCCTCAAGTGAATCTTCCTTATGTTTATTTATTACCTTAAATTCAATTATAATCGCAGGATATTCTACATTATTTTTGTCCACAGGTTCAAGCATTATATCATATCTCCCATAACCACTCTCTCGGTTTGAATTAATAATATAATGTTCTGTCTGATCTACCATAAGCCCTAATACAAAACCATGGAAAAAATTTTCTGGTGCTTTTTTCTCTGACATATGCTTTCCTGTATCAAACGAACTAAATGTTTTTAATGCCACATCATTAATATAATTATTCATTGCTTCTACGTCACCATTTATAAGTGCTTTTACAAACTCATTTGTTTCCATCTTTGCAGGACTAAACCACCTGAGTATCATATTTTCAAACATAAATTGTATTTCAAGATTTGTAAGTGCAAGGTTATACCGGCGTGCTTTCCTTCTATTTCCCAAAAGCGGTTCGGCTGATATAACTTTAAGATAACCACTAGCAAGCATAAGACTCCATACAGCATCTTCCGAATAATCAAGTTCTGAAAAAGCTACCTGTTCATCTATCGTTGTTTCTATTTTCCCACCCTGCAAAAGAGTTTCCATCATAATCTTTATATATGAACTCCCTTTTTGTACAAGACTGTTTATAAGTCCATTTGAACTTGAATCTGCCCAATAAGTGGCGAACTCTCCCGTTTTTAAGAAATTAATTATCGACCATGGATTATAAATATCTTTTTTATTTCCAAATGAAAAACCATCATACCATCTCTTAACTTCTTCTTTTTTATCAGAAAATCCATGCTCATCAAGTGCTGTAAATACCTCTTCCTCTTTGAATCCAAATGACGTTTCATATCTATTTGACGTTGTTGTAACTACAACAAGATTATTTAAATCAGAAAATATACTCTCCTTTGAAACCCTGGTTATACCTGTCATAATTGCTCTTTCAAGATATGGATTCGTTTTAAATGTCGCATTAAAAAGGCTCCTTGTAAAATTTGCAAGTTCTTCCCAGTAGCCGTTTATATACGCCTCCTGCATCGGTGTATCATATTCATCCAAAAGAATTATCACATTTTTTTTGTAATAACGGCTAAGATAGTTAGACATATTTTTCAATAAATCCTGTGTCATAACATCACTCATATCGTAACTGATATTATTTATATTTTTCTTTTCAATTTCTGTTAAGCCATCCCACTCCTTTAAAAAATCAAATTGCTGACATGTATCACATATTATTCTTTTGATTTTTTCTACAGCATCATTATAATTGTTTTGTTTTATCTCGGCAAAACTCAGAAAAATCACTGGATATGTCCCCTGCAATTTACGATATTTCTCTTCTTTCCAAATATCAAGACCTTCAAATAAACTTCCTCTGTTCCTATATTCATTAGAAAAAAAACACCGAATCATATCCATATTCAATGTTTTTCCAAAACGGCGCGGACGCGTAATAAGTGTCACACTGTCAGCCATCTCCCACCATTCTTTTATAAATAATGTTTTATCTATATAAAAACGATCCTCTGTACGAATTGATTCAAAACTCTGATTACCTATGCTTATTACTTTTGACATACACGCATCTCCCTTGTAATATCAATATTAAATACTTTTATCATTCTCCCCCAATCAAAACTCTTTTTCCCTCAAAAGCAAATCCATAATGTCTGATACGTTCCTTTTTCACCCCTGCCTTTAACAGTTCCGTATCATATTTCTTTTCTTTTATTTGTTTCAGTGCAGCCTGCACTGTCTCTTCTAAAGATTTTTCAATTGAAGAATTTATAACCTTAAATTCAAGTATCAAAGCAGGCAACTTACTATTTTCAATATTTTTGGGTACCATCATTACATCATATCTTCCAAAACCACTTTCCTTATTTGACTTAATTATATAATCATCTCTTTTATCTACCATAAGTCCAAGTACAAAACCATGGTAAAAATTTTCCGGTCGTATTCTTGACTCTTCTCGTCCAGCAACATCAAAACTGCTGAATGTATCAAGTGCAATATCATTCATATAGCTGTTCATTGCATACAAATCTCCTGCAAGCATTGCCTCTATGAAATTTTCATTGGAATCGTTCCCATTGTCAAACCATTCTTCAATCATTGATTCGAACATCATTTGAACTTCTTTGTTAGTAATTTTTAATGTATAAATTTTTTTTCTAAGTTCTCCCTCAAATCTAAGCATTACTACACACAAATATCCACTTGCAAGCAATAAACTCCATATTGCATTTTCTTTCTTATCAAGCTGGTTATAAACAATCTGCTCATCTATTCTCTTCTCTATCACGCCACCTTCAAGGAGTATCTCCATTGTTTTTTTGATTCCTGCCGAGCCTGTTTTTATTAACTTACTTATAAGTCCATTTGAACTTGAGTCAACCCAATATGAACCAATTTCTCTCTTATCCAAATAACTTACTATCGACCAAGGATTATAAATGTCTGGTTTATTTCCAAATGTAAAGCCATCATACCATTCTTTCACTTCGGTTTTTCTATCAGATAAGCCATACTCATCAAGTACTGAAAAAACCTCTTTTTCCGTAAATCCAAAACTTGTCTCATACTTTTGCGACATCGTAGTAACTATGTCAAGATTATTTAAATCAGAAAATATACTCTCTTTTGAGACCCTAGTTATACCAGTCATTATGGCTCTTTCAAGATATGGATTTGTCTTAAAAGTAGAATTAAAAAAACCTCTGGTAAATGTTACTATTTTTTCCCAATATCCGTTTATATACGCTTCCTGCATCGGTGTATCATATTCATCCAAAAGAATTATCACATTTTTTTTATAATAACGACTAAGATAGTTAGACATATTTTTCAATAAATCCTGTGCCATAACATCACTCATATCATAACTTATATTTCTTATATTTTCTCTTTCATTTTCTGTTAACCCGTCCCAATCTTTTAAAAATTCAAATTGCTGGCATATATCGCATATTATTCTTTTCATTTTTTCAACAGCATCATTATAATTGTTCTGTTTTATATCTGCAAAACTCAAAAATATCACCGGATATGTTCCCTGCAATTCACGGTATTTTTCTTCTTTCCATATATCAAACTTTTCAAACAAGTCCCCTCTATTTTTATAATCAATTGAAAAAAAACATTTGACCATATCCATATTTAATGTTTTTCCAAAACGTCTTGGTCTTGTTATAAGAGTTACATCATCCTGATTTTCCCACCACTCTTTTATAAACATAGTTTTATCTATATAAAAACAATTATTTTCAACTATTTTGTCAAATCTTTGTTTTCCAATCCCCACTACTTTCGCCATACACACCCCTCCAAACATCGATTTTAAGCTATAATTACAAATATATTAACACTGACTATAGTTATTTTAAAGAAAAAGAAGTATTTTTGTGATATACTTGACATGGCATAAACCTATTTCATTATCCCAAACGTAATAGGTTTATGCCTTTTTACCGGCTGAAATATTTAATTTTTACTTGTAAAGGTCTTCCAGCGTTATCAGCTGAACCTCACTGCGCTCTTGTGCCTGAAAAAGTCCATCTGTAAATCCGCCTTTTGAGAAGATATAGTAATGATAGTTATTGCCTTTTCCGAAAACAGATGCGTAATCTCGAATCAAATCCAGTTCATCTACGCCAATTTTCTCATTTCTGTACTTGCACGAACCGATGATATAGTCACTACCCGCAACAGGTGTTCCGACGATATCAATCTGTATCTGCTTTCTCTTCTTCGGGTCTGTCCCCCACCACTGGCCGATTTCACTCAGCTCAATAGGAATACTATCCGAATAATAGAGCAGATAATCCTTACACATCTTCTCAAAAATCAGACCCATGTAATCCGTAAGATACTGTTTTACCGCATGTGGGTAGGTCTTTGCAATTCTACCAGAATCAATGGCACTCATATTGACCGGAACAAACCGATACCAAAATCGAAAGAAGTTATCAGCCAGCAGATAGATAGTTTTCTTGCCCGGTTTTTCTGTAATCGGTATTTCTTTCTTAGCAATGCCAAGGTCAATCAGCGTTTTTAGATATTTCGATACGACTGAGTTCTCCTCGCCGACTTTCATCTTGATATCGTTCATTCGGGAAGCACCTTCTGCAATCGCTTTGATAATTGCATTATAAATGGCTGGCTCTCGAAGCTCCTGTTTCAGCAAATTTCCCGGTTCCTCATACAGATAGCTGGAACGGTCAAAGAAATTGTCCAACAGAGCTTCATTCACACTATCCCTCACATCCAACTTGTTGATATAGTGAGGAACACCTCCTGTAATTCCATAAATCAGAGAGTTGTCCTCTGCAGATAGATTCGGATGGAACACAGCTGTTTCCTTATAGTCCAACGGCTCAATCTTAAACTGACCGGTTCGTCTGCCATACAGCGGACTTTCTTTACCAAGCACCTGACTTTCCATAAAGCTCATAGACGAACCACAAAGAATCAGGTACATCTTGGACTCTGTCCATTTGTGGTCGATGATATGCTGCAGCATCGCAGAAATAGCCGGCTTTGCTTTCGCAAGATACGGATACTCATCAATAACAAAGATGAGCCGTTTTTCCTTTGAAAGTGCTGTCAATTCATCCAAAGCTGCATCATAGGATCTGAACTCCGGTGCAGACTCCATATCCGGCCGCTCAAAGCTCATAATCGACTTCGAGAGAGCCTCCAGATTTTCCTTTCCTGTCGTATTCAAAGCAGAGAAGAAAATGGTAGGTTTATCTTTACAGAACTCATTGATCAAAGCTGTTTTTCCAACACGTCGTCTGCCGTAGATAACAATGCACTCAAACTTATCATCCGCATATCGCTTGTTCAGCTTCCGAAGCTCATCCTCACGACAATAGAATTGACTCATCCTCTCACCTCCAACAATTATACTCGTGAGTTAGTAACTCACAAGTTACTTTTTACCAAAATTATAAATCAGATAATTTGCAACGTCAAGCAAAATAAACTGAATCTATATCAGTTGTGTAAAACATCTGCCTTTAACCAACTATACTGTTGCAAGCAGTTCTTTGTGAACTACCCATTGTTTTAAGCCAATGGGCTTCCTGCTTCATCGACCTCGTAACCTACTATCTCCACAGGCGTTAATTTGGGCAGTCCCTGCCCTATATATTTCTTTATGCTATTTG